>CAZMLD010000016.1:0-14880 GCA_964566975.1 uncultured Thiotrichaceae bacterium
CATGTGGTGAATTACCTGTTTATGGTCGCCGAAGACATGCGTGAGCATATGGCATCACTGGGCTTTCGTAAGGTCAATGAAATGATTGGTCGGGTTGATGTATTAGAAACAGACAGTGCCGTCACTCACTGGAAAGCCAGTGGTATTGATTTAACCGCGTTATTAACGCCAGCGCATAAAGCGCATGAAGGCGTTGGCGTTTATCATACGCAGGCGCAGAATCACGGTCTTGAAAAAGCGCTGGATAATAAAATTATCGAGCTGGCAAAACCCGCCATAGAAAATGGTGAGCGAGTGAGCATAGACCTGCCAGTAGTGAATACCAACCGTGTTGTGGGTACTATGCTATCGCACGAGCTGGCAAAAGCTCATCATGGCAAGCCGCTGGCGGAAAATACTGTGCATATCAAACTCACTGGTTCTGCCGGTCAAAGTCTGGGTGCGTGGCTGTATCAGGGGGTCAATATTGAGCTGGAAGGGGATGCCAATGACTACGCAGGCAAAGGTTTGTCCGGTGGGCGGTTGATTGTGTATCCAGACAAAAACAGCACTTTTGCTGCGGCCGACAATATTATTGTGGGTAACACGGTGTTATATGGCGCTACATCCGGCGAAGCTTATTTTAGCGGCATAGCGGCCGAGCGTTTCTGTGTGCGTAACAGTGGGGCAAAAACCGTGGTTGAAGGTGTTGGCGATCATGGTTGTGAATACATGACAGGCGGTCGGGTGGTGGTACTCGGTAAAACTGGGCGCAATTTCGCCGCAGGCATGAGTGGTGGTGTGGCTTACATCTGGGACAGAGAAAAAACCTTTGCCCCATTATGTAACATGGGCATGGTTGAATTAGAAACGCTGATGCTTGATGAAGACATCAATGAGGTTAAAGCTTTGATAGAAAATCATCTTCAATACACCGGTTCAGCGCTGGCAGAAGCGGCGTTGGCGAACTGGTCTGAAACCGTTAAGCAATTTGTTAAAGTGATGCCGACTGACTATAAACGGGTTTTATTAGAGATGAAAAAACAGGAAGAACAGGCTGTCGCTTAAAATATTAAGCATTCGTGCGTACTCATCGAGTTGTTAGCCAAGTTTTAAATAAAAGATTTTAGAGAAGAAGTTAATGGGTAAACCTACAGGTTTTAAAGAATACAATCGTGTCACCGAAAAATATCGTAGCGTCAGTGTGCGGGTAAAAGATTATGGCGAAATCTTTACTGGTACGCATGATATTGAGCACCTTAAAACGCAGGGTGCACGTTGTATGGATTGTGGCGTACCCTTCTGCCAGTCTGAAAATGGCTGCCCAGTAGACAACCTAATTCCTGAATGGAATCACCTGGTTTATAGTCAGCAATGGCGCACAGCATTAAACCGTTTGCACAAAACCAATAACTTTCCTGAGTTTACTGGTCGTGTTTGCCCAGCGCCCTGCGAAGGTTCCTGTGTTTTGGGTATTACCAACCCCGCCGTGACCATTAAAAACATCGAAAACGCCATTGTCGATAAAGGGTTTGCAGAAGGCTGGATAGAGGCAACCTTGCCAGAACAACGCACGGGTAAAAAAGTTGCGGTTATTGGTTCTGGCCCTGCTGGGCTGGCCGCCGCCGCGCAGTTAAATAAAGCGGGCCACCATGTTAGTGTTTATGAACGCGCTGACCGTATAGGAGGGTTGTTAATGTACGGCATCCCTAACATGAAGTTAGGCAAAGATGTGGTGCAGCGTCGAGTTGACTTATTAAAAGCAGAAGGCGTAAATTTTATTACCAATGCGGATGTCGGTGGTAGCGCCGACAACGCCATTGCAGTGAAAACATTGCAACAGGATAATGATGCGATATTATTTGCCACGGGCGCGACCAAAGCACGTGATTTAGAGGTTCCTGGGCGTGATCTAAAAGGCGTGTACCTAGCGATGGATTTTTTGACCGCCAATACACGCTCGCTACTGGATTCAGACTTAAAAGATGCCAACTACATTTCTGCAAAAGACAAAAATGTTATCGTCATTGGCGGCGGCGATACCGGCACCGACTGTATCGGCACATCGTTACGCCATGGTTGTAAGTCGATGGTAAATTTTGAGCTGTTGCCGCAATCACCAGAGCAACGAGCAGAAGACAACCCCTGGCCATTATGGCCACGCATTCACCGTATCGATTATGGGCACGAAGAAAGCAATGAGCGATTTGGGCGAGACCCACGTGAGTACGGCATTCTTACTAAAGAATTCATTGGTGATGATAATGGCCATGTTACTGGCGTAAAAATGGTTGAAGTGTGCTGGCAGAAAGTAGACGATAACTGGCGCATGGAAGAAGTCGCTGGCACTGAAAAAGTTTGGCATGCAGAACTTGTTCTGTTATCGATGGGTTTTTTAGGTCCTGAGCAATATGCTAGTGACGCGATAAACATGGAATACGATGCACGTTCAAACTACCGTGCAGAACATGGTCAATACACCACAAATATAGAGGGTGTGTTTGCTGCGGGTGACTGTCGTCGTGGTCAATCTCTGGTCGTTTGGGGTATTAATGAAGGCCGAGAAGCAGCGCGTGAGATTGACTGTTATCTGATGGGTTCTAGTCTGCTACCTTGATTATTGCGATATGCGCTACTAACGTAATAAAGGTTGCTGCACGTAGGTGGTAGTAGCAAAGTTGAGAACCGTTTTATGATTTTGAAACGGTTTTTTGTTGCTCATACTGCTTAATAAAGTCTTTTAATACTTCTTCAGAGTCATTTTCAAAATCAATGAAAGCAAGGTTCAGCATGTATGCGTCCTGCGACATTCTTTGCACCGAGGTAATGCGACAGTTGGCATACAGTGTTTTGCTGTACTTATCCTTACCCTCACCTACAGGCAGCTCGGTAATGGCCTTGAATCGTATGTGGCCGGTAGCGTGATTTTTAGTACCACGGGGCTCTATTTCATCAATCGCCCAGCTATCACAAACAATCTGCAAGCCATAATTTGATATATTACGAGCATGCACCGTGAGGATGCAGTCATTAGATAAAATAAGCTCAACAGCGAAATCTATTAGATAACGAGGTGACAGCCTTCTTTCTGTGTCGATGGAAAAACTGGAACTCATATTTTATTAGCAGGCATGGTTGTGCTCGTTTTTAGGCGGGTAGTTTAGAGACTAACTAAATAGAAAGCATTTTATAATCAGACTGTTATCGATTGTTGTTAGTAAAGTTAACATATATTTTACAATTCATGAATTATTGTCTGCTTTTGACCATCCGAGTCTATGCTAATATCGCAAGCCATCGCTACCAGAGTTTAGCGCTAAATACCATGGTTAACTACATATTGTTACAAAACCTAGACTAAAAGTGTAGGTCGGTATTAAACAGAACCCTTAAACCTCAAACATCTCAATGGAGAGTGACATGTCAGAAAATTCATCAGCAGCAACTACCTCAGAAGCAATGGTTACAGAGACACCTGCGTACCCAACTATGCCAGATATACCGAGCGGTATAGAGGTTCAGCAGCTCGTTGAAACTTTCGTCCTGCCCTGGGGAATAAGCATCGTCATGGCGCTGGTGATATTTCTGATCGGTAAATTTGTCGTTAAAATAATCGTCAATATTGCTAAGAAATTAATGACAAAAGCAAAAGTTGACGGCATTCTTATCAAATTCATCGCTTCCATTATCAGTACCGTACTGTTGTTGTTTGTCATTATTGCCGCGCTGGATCAGCTGGGTGTCAATACCACCTCGATGATTGCCTTAATTGGTGCTGCCGGTCTGGCGATTGGTCTGGCGTTACAGGGTACCTTGCAAAATCTGGCTTCTGGTGTGATGTTAATTATATTCCGACCCTTTAACGCGGGTGACTTTGTTGAAGTTGCCGGTGTTTCTGGTATTGTGGAAGAAATAGGTATTTTTACCACAACCATGCGCACACCAGATAACCGGGAAATCATCATTCCGAATGGTGAAATCTTTGGTGGCACCATCACCAATTATTCAAACCGGGAAACACGCCGTGTTGATATGGTATTTGGTATAGGTTATGACGATGACCTGTTAAAAGCGAAAAAAATTATAATGCGCATCTTGGATGAGGATGATCGCGTACTGGACGAGCCAGCGCCAACGGTAACGGTAGGTGAACTAGCAGACAGTAGTGTTAATTTTAAAGTTTGGCCATGGTGTAAAACCGCCGATTACTGGGATGTTTATGGTGACACACATGAAAAAATCAAACTTGCCTTTGATGCTGAAGGAATATCAATACCTTATCCGCAGATGGACGTGCATCAGCATGTGCTGCAGCATAAAGCTGCGTAAGATAGCAGTAACAAAATCGTTTTCCTGACCTCATTCAACGTGGAAGGTAATCGTTGCTATGTGTAAACTGGTCGTATCGTCTGAGCCTGATGAATTTCAGGAGCAGGCTGAATCGTGGCGGTTATTAATTATGGGTCTATGCCATATTGAGTGGGTTTTTATTGTAACCTAGAAATACCAAAGTTACTTACTCCGTCATTCCTGCATGTTCTTAGCAGGGATCTACTCTTCAGGCAATAGATTCCCGCTAAAAACATGCGGGAATGACGGGGAGGATAATTTTTTGGTCACAATAAAAGTCACTCAATGTAACATAGACCCATATTTCTTCCACTCAATATGGCATAGACCCTTAATTATTGACAGGAAAAAATAATGAGAAAAAGTTGTTGTGTGCTAGCGTTAACTGGGCTGGCAGTGGTAAGCGGCAGCGCGCTGGCCGAAGAAAAAGAAACCTCAGCATGGAAAAATGAAATCGAGTTAGGGTTTATTCGCACTACGGGTAATACTGAAACCCAGACCGCTACGTTAAAAGCAGACGTGACGTACGAAGTCGAAAAGTGGCGGCATAATGCTCGCCTAGAAGGTTTTGGTACGCTTACCGAAGATGCGGCAGGAAATAGTGCTGTTTCGGCAGAACGATATGAGCTTTCAGTTAAATCGGATTACAAATTTAATGAGTATGATTATATTTTTGGTTTGCTGGAGTTAAAGAAAGACCGCTTTGGTGGTTTCGAATATGAGAATACTGTTTCAGCAGGTTATGGTCGCAAAGTCATCAAACAAAAGGACATGGAACTGGATCTGGAAATCGGCCCTGGTATCAGGTTATTTAAAGTTGATAATGGTGTTTCCGATGAAGAATCTCTAGTTCGACTTGCAGCCAAATACTGGTGGCAGATTTCAGAAAATGCAAAACTCACTCAGTATATAAGTGCTGATATAGGGGAAGATATTACCTCAATGGAATCGGTTAGCGGTGTTCAGGCGAGTATTAACAGCAAGCTCGCGTTAAAATTTACTTATACCCTAAGACACAAATCTGAAGTGCCAGCAGAGACAGAAAAGACAGATACTGTATTGGCGATGACCTTGGTTTATAGTTATTAAGGGATTTCTGATTAAGTTTGAGCCGACTCGCTAAAAGCGAATCGTTAATCCAGCAAATAATTCTGCCTGAAAAAGTAGCCTGCCACTTATAAACAAGGCGCAACCTCGCTGGCAGATAAGCGCCGCGTTGCTGTTAAATAAGGTGGCGAGTCCGCGTGCTTCCAGTCGTAAGGCAATAGCTTCAGTAATCGACCATGTTAAACCTGTGCCGATACTGAAGGACGCGCGCAGGTCTGACTGTGTATTAATAAAACCTGGGTTTAAGTAGGTGATACCAAGGCCACCGCTAACAAATGTTTTTAGCCTGGCATTTTCATGGATGGGGGTCTTACCGCCCAGGTGTAGATAATCAATGGATAAAGGTATGTTGGCATTATTGCTACTTGCTGTTGCAGAGAGACTCACCGCGCGTAAGTTAGAAGACTGGTGGCTATAATAAAGCTCAATGGTTTTTCCATGTCTGTCGGGAAAACCGATAATAATGCCATAGTTTTTTGTGCTGGCAGCGTTATGTTTTTTGCTGGTGTGGCGATCAATAAACTCACCGCCAGTGCGATAACCGAATAAGGGCGTTATTTCAACGGCATAACTGCTGGCACTAAAAAACAAAAGTGTAAAAACAATGATTATTTTATGTGCTTTCATGTTTTTACAGAGTGATGCTTATGGCCTCTGAAGCGGTCACTGCTTTTTGTCTGGCGGCTTCGATCGAGCTGCCTCTTGCTAATGCGACCCCCATTCGTCGTTGACCACTAACATTGGGCTTTCCAAACAGGCGAACCTGGGTGTCTGGCTCTTTTAGCGCCTGGTTAATATGGTTGAATGTTACCTGGTTTGAATTGCCACTGGCGAGAATAACGCTGCTTGCTGCAGCGCCATGAAAATGAATGTCGGGTATTGGTAAGCCAAGAATAGCGCGTGCATGTAGCGCAAATTGAGATAAATCCTGAGAAATCATGGTGACCATGCCAGTATCATGGGGTCGAGGTGAGACTTCGCTAAAAATGACCTCGTCACCTTTGATGAAAAGCTCCACGCCAAAAATGCCACGACCACCCAGTGCATCCGTAATTTTCGTTGCCATGTCACGTGCTTTTTTAATCGTAGAGACAGACATTGCCTGTGGTTGCCATGACTGTCGATAGTCGCCATCAACCTGTACATGCCCAATCGGCTCACAAAAGCTGGTGCCATGTCTATGCCTGACGGTTAACTGCGTAATTTCATAATCAAAATCGACAAAGCCTTCAATAATGACTTTGCCCGCACCCGTGCGCCCACCCTGCTGTGCATAGTGCCATGCTTTTTTTATATCGTCGTTTGATGTTATCGTGCTTTGCCCTTTACCGGATGAGCTCATCACAGGTTTGACTATGCAGGGTATGCCAACGTTTTTAACTGCGTTGATAAACTCCTCGTGGGTGCTGGCAAATTGATAGGCTGAAGTGAGCATGCCTAATTCTTCTGCTGCCAATCGGCGTATGCCTTCACGGTTCATGGTTAGTTTTGCCGCCCGTGCAGTGGGAATAACAGTAAACCCTTCGGCTTCCAGTTCAACCAAGGTATCGGTCGCAATGGCTTCAATTTCAGGTACAATATAGTCGGGTTTTTCGTCTTCAATTATTTTTCTTAGTGCCTCACCATCAAGCATAGAAACGGTATGACTGCGATGTGCCACCTGCATCGCTGGTGCGTCTGGGTAACGGTCAATCACAATAACTTCAACGCCATAACGCTGTAGCTCGATAACTACTTCTTTGCCAAGTTCGCCGCCGCCACAAAATAATACTTTTGTTGCGGTGGGTGATAGTGGCGTTCCGATGGATGTCATGATGTGTTTATGCCTCGGCAGTGGAAGGTGTGCCTACGTTTTTATTTTTGGCAGTGTGAACAATAAAAAGTAGAGCGTGCCTGCTGGTTAATACATTTTATTGTACTACCGCAGACAGAACAAGGCTCACCTGCCTTGCCATAAACCAGCAGTTTTTGTGCAAAATAGCCAGGTTGACCGTTGCTGCCCGTAAAGTCGCGTAATGTTGTGCCGCCTTCGGTAATGGCGGCTTCCAGCGTTAATTTTATTGCTGTAACAAGTTTTTGCGTGCGTATAAACGAAATCTTCCCCGCTTTTCGTTTGGGATTGATGCCCGCTCTGAATAATGCTTCGCTGGCGTAAATGTTGCCGACACCAACCACGATATGACTGTTCATAATAAAAGATTTAATCGAGCACTGGCGTTTTTTTGCCCTGTGGTGCAGGTGCTGAGCGGTAAAAGCATCCGTCAGCGGCTCAGGGCCTAACGGTTTAATTAATTTGTGTTGCTCAACCTCGCCCTCAGCCCACAATACACAGCCAAATTTACGCGGGTCGCGCAAGCGTAATATGTTATTGCTGGCTACCTGAATGTCGATATGATCATGTTTTTCGGCAGGGGTATTGTCAGTGCATATGCGTAAGCTACCTGACATGCCAAGATGAATAATAATGCTGCCGTGATCCAGTACCAGATAAATATATTTAGCCCGGCGCGATACTGCGCGTATGGTTTGCCCAACGGCAAGGTCGGCAAGGTTTTTGGGAATAGGCCAGCGTAATTTATGCTGACGAATGGTGATTTTTGTTATTTCTTTGTTGAGCAGATACGGTTCAATACCACGTCGGCTGGTTTCTACTTCGGGGAGTTCGGGCATGAGGCTGCTAGTCCTTCAATGTGCTAACTTGCTCTAACCGTCGCGCTCGATTTCATCGGTATCGAGCTGGCCACTAACACGGCGACGAACATGTGACCAGGAAACCCCAATGCTTAACACGCTAGCCAACAAGGTTAGAACAATGTAACTGAGTACACGCACATTATCGGTAGACAAGCCCATTACATCAACAATTAACCAGATGGCAAGACCAAAGAAGGCAGAGGCAAGAATAATACCAATCAGACCGAGTGAGCCTAATGTGGCGCGAATTAAAATGATCCAGCCAATTAATATAACAACGCCGATGAAAGCCTTGAGCACACTGAATTCGGGCAGGCTTTCGAGTGCCCAGTGATAATAGGAAACACCTTCAGGGTTATAGGTGGCAAAAACTAGGATGACAGAAAAAACAAAACGTATTAGAAAGTTGTCCCAGCCAAAAGCGTTTCTTGATGCCATGATATGTGTCCGTTAAATAAGCATGTCTATGCGTGAATATACCGTGTAATGGTTTCTATTATACGAGCTTTTACTGTTTTGTGTTTATTTGCTATCGCTGCCTGTGGGCGCAATAAGCGTGCTGTAAAGGCCGGCATCCAGGTGGTATTCCAGACCTAACTCTGGTCTGGCAATAATTAGCCAAGGTTCAATATCGGTAATTAGAAAACGAATGGCTTGTGCTGAGTCGCGTACATATATTAACACCTCGCCCAGCTCTTTGCGTGGCAGGTACTGGTGGATGCCAAAGGCCTGGCTATGTAACCAGCGCTGCAATGTTTGGGCGACATGATCGGGGTTCATTTCAATACTACTTTGCCACCGCCCGCTTTCATCTTTGTTGATGGTCTGGTTGAGTAGCACCAGTTTGGTAATAGTGCTGTCTGGCGGTAATAAATTGAGAGACACCAGTGCGCCAAAGTGTGAGCTGATTAACGGCGAGTAAACATCCTCAATGGTATAAATTTTTTGGTTTAATTTAATAAAACGTAAATTGGTCACCGGGTTGCGGATGCCAAAAGTAATAAGCTGGTGGTTAAATTGAATACTTGTTGTCGGGTTGCTGAGCCCGATTTTTTCAATATTTATTTCGTCCAGCTTATACTGGTTATGTATTGGTGCATTTAATAATTTAAGAATAGAATTGATGCGAAAGTTATTAGCGGCGACGTTAACAGGCTGATTTATTTGCCAGTCATCAGTCTCTGTTTTGTTAATTATTATGCGGCGGTTATTGTGCTGAATAGTTATTGTATTAATGTTGTCCAGTTTTATATCGCTTAAGCGCTGTAGTTGCGTATTCTCTTCTTCACTGAAATAAATGATGGCAGCAAGTGAAATGACGACAATAAAGAGAAATAGATTTAAGGCAAGTTGTTTTGACATTAGCGATTTTTACGTTTGTACCAGAGGGTAAAGCCCGTTATTAATAGCAAAATCGGGATAACTAAAAAGAAGCCAAAAGCGATAATTTTTAACTCGGTGTTATTTAATACCAGTCTGGTGTCGGGCGAGGGTCTGGTTTCGACAGAGATAAGATCATCGTCACCAATGAGCCAATTAAAAATATTGAGCCCAAGATTAAGGTTAGCGCCTGAGCCGATATGAGCGTTTGATAAAAAATCACCGTCGCCAATGACGACGACACGTTGGCGACTGCCCTGAGCCGATAACTGGCTGCTTGGATCAGACCTTAGACGATGCAGAGCAACGGCAATCGTGATGGGGCCAGCAACATCACCCTCGCTGACGTTAAAAGTGATGTCCTGTGTGAGTTCGCCAGTTTCACTCCAGCTTTTTTTGAATGAACTAAATAGTGCTTCTGCCTGCCAGCTGTGAGTAATATCATTATTTGTCATGTCGCTATTTGCCACCTCGGTATTCTGCAGAGGGCTAATGCCACGGGCAAAGGGAAACAAAGTGTGGTAGCGCATGGTATTAGTAATCAGGTGTGGAAAATAATCACTGACGGGAATAATGGCAGCATGTTGTAAACCGAGAGCGCGCCTGAGAGTGATGTTGTCATCGACAATGACGCCATCCATTAATTGTAATCCCAGTGCGGTGGCGAGTCTATTCAGTCCATGTATTTTGCCAGGCTCGGCGAGCCATAATAAATTGCCACCATCGGCAACAAAATTTTTAATTTTATCAATTTCTCCGCTGAGGTAAGGGTAGCTCGGGCTGGCAATGACCACCACCTTAGTGTGTGCGGGTAAAGGCTGCTGTAATAAATTAATACGCTGCAAGTTGAAGCCCATTTGTGTTAACTGCTGGTATAACGTTGAGTAAGCTCGCGGGCCATCCGTGTATAACTCGCGTTCACCATGACCCGTTATAAAAACCAGCTGCTGGTCGTCACGACGCTTTAACCTTAGCAGGGCATTACTGATAGCGTGTTCGCTCAACGATGAGATGTGCTCCATGCGATTGTTGTAATGTATAACAAAAGCAAAGGGCTGGTTCATCACAATGCCATCTTTTTGTGCTTGCTTAAAATCAATATCGGGATTGAGCAATTGCAGATAGAAGTCGGCTTTTATTCTCTGGTAACGGTTAATGATTTCAGTGATGGCTTTTTTTGTTACTTCGTCAGTTGTGTAGGCGTGAACCGTGACGCTTTTATCCAGCGCATTTAATAACTCGATGCTATGGCTGGATAGTGAATGACGCTGGTTAGCGGTTAGATCAAACTGTACGCTGTAATGATTACTAAGCCATGCCAGCATGCCAATACTGCTAAGAAACAGCAACAGAAAAATGACCTTCTGAATAGTGAGTTGCAAACGTGACTGGCTGGATAGTTTCATGTTTTTATCTGTCGTTTAATCATGATTGTAATCTAAGGTTGTAGCTGAGGACTGTAGCTAAGGGTTATAGCCTAGGATTGTAGCCTCTGGTTTTCCAGCTGTTTTATCGACAGAATAATAAAGCTGGCAATAAACAGTATAAAGTAAGCAATATTTGCACTGTTTACTATGCCGCGTAACATGGCAGTAAAGTGAGTGTGCAGCGACAAATAACTTAATACTGTGTTGCCCTGTGTGGCTACTGCGGTGTTGGTATTCATCATCCACAGTAGCAGCAATAAACCAAAAGTGCTGATTGCCGCAATCATCGGGTTATCGGTTAAGGAGGACATGTAAAGACCCGCGGCGCTAAAGGCTGCCAGTATTAAAAATAAACCAAGGGCGCCAGAAAATAATTTAGCAAAATCCAGTTCAGTGCCCATAGAGAGTGACAACGGCATAAGCATTATTAGCAGCAGTATGGTACTAATAAAAAACAATAAACCCAGATATTTACCAAGGACGATTTCTGTCATGCTTACGGGGGCAGTTAATAACAGCGCCATAGTTTTGTTGCGTCTTTCTTCGCTAATAAGCCGCATGGTTAATAATGGCATTATCATTAAGAGCACAATGCTGGCAACTTCAAACAGCGGTGATACCACGAGGTCAGTAACGCCGGGTGCATTTTTTAGGGTTGCCAGTTCGGGTTGAATTTTGAAGAATACATCAATGGATGAAAAAAAAGACCAGGCCAGAATGATTTGAATGACGGCCAGTATCACCCATGCCAGCGGTGATGAAAACATGCTGCGAAATTCGCGTTTTGCAATGGTTAATATCATTATGTTGTACTGGTAGCGCTATTGTCGCTGGTGGTTAACTCGATAAAGACCTGTTCCAATGAAACTTGCTGTTTATTGAACTGTGTTAGCCCCCAGTGTTGTTCGATAATGTACTGGCTAAGTTGTGCAGGCGGTAAGTCCGATTCGAGAAGAAAGCAGTTTCCCTCAAGCTGGGCGATGGATTTAAAAACATCATGGCGGCTCAGTTCATTTTTATCGAGCGTTGCCAGCAGGCAAACTTCATATTTTGTTGTTTTCTGGTGCAGCATATCCGTCATGTTGGCACGATAAACCAGCGCCCCTTGGTTGATAATTTGCACACGGTTACACACCGCCTGAACCTCAGGCAGAATATGCGTGCATAAAATAATGCCATGGGTTTCACCCAGGGTTTTTATCAACTGGCGGATTTCTATAATTTGAATGGGGTCCAGCCCCACCGTTGGTTCATCAAGGATAATGACGGCTGGCGAATGCAATATTGCCTGGGCGATTCCTACGCGTTGTTGAAAGCCCTTTGATAAGTTTCGAATGAGTCGGTGCTGTACGTTGCCCAGGCCGCATTGTTCAATGGCGCGGTCGCAAACCGCTTTAATTCGTGGTTTGCTGACAAGGTGCAGGCGAGCGCAAAAAATAAGAAATTCGGTGACGCTCATCTCTTTATACAGCGGAGGCGTTTCGGGTAAATAGCCCAGTGAGGTTTTGGCCAGTTTGGGCTGGTCTAATAAATCAACACCATTGATCCAGATTTCGCCTAGTGTCGGCGCCAAATTGCCAGTCAACATTTGCATGGTGGTTGACTTGCCCGCACCATTGGGGCCGAGAAAGCCTAGGATTTCCCCCGCAGCCAGCTCAAAACTGATGTTGTTTACCGCAATGTTATTGCCGTAGCGACGGGTTAGTTGGTTGACAGAAATAAGCGAAGACATAGGCTGTTATTATTGCTGAACTGGCAGTGCTTGCAAGTGAAAAATAAAAAGATTATCTTGCATAAATAGATGGTGCGGCACAAGCAGAATAAATATTTTCTACAGCAGGCAAAAAACAACGCTGACGGGTGTGCCGAAAAATTTTATAATTCATCATGGCTAAATTCCTTGGTATTGATACTGGTGGCACATTTACTGATTTTGTTCTTTTTGATGATCAGTCGAAATCGGTTCGACTGCATAAAGTGCTTTCTACGCCGAGAGCGCCAGAAACCGCTATTTTTCAGGGCCTGAACGATCTTAATATTGACACTGCCGGACTGGTTTTAGTTCACGGCTCTACCGTTGCGACCAATGCAATACTTGAAAATAAAGGTGTGCGAACGGCCTACATTACGAATAACGGGCTGGCTGATGTACTTACTATTGGCAGGCAGGCACGTGAGCAGTTATATAATTTAACGCCGATAAAAAAACCCGCGTTAATTCCTGCTGAACTTTGTCTCGAAGTGAATTCACGGCTGAATGCACAAGGGCAGCACCTGTCGCAACTTGACCAGCAGAACTTGTCGCTATTAATCGAACGGTTACAGGTACTAAAACCGCAGGCGGTCGCCATTAATTTGCTGTATTCCTTCTTTGATGATAGTGAGGAGCGAAAGATTGAGCAGGCGATAATTAATCACTTTGGCGATGAGGCTATCTTTATCAGCCGCTCATCGGATGTATTACCCGAGTACAAAGAATATGAGCGCGGAATGACAACCACGCTCAATGCCAAAGTCGGGCCACTAATGCAGGGCTATTTATTGCGTGTTGAGCGAGGTCTGAAAAATAAACGAAATAATTGCACACTTTCAATCATGCAAAGTTCAGGTGGCACGGTGAGTGTACAGCAAGCTGGGCGTTACCCGGTTAACCTGTTGCTGTCGGGGCCGGCTGGTGGGCTCAAAGGCGCACAAACCGTTGCTGCTGCATCAGGGTTTAAGCAATTGCTGTCATTTGATATGGGGGGAACCTCTACCGATGTGTCTATTATTGATAAAGAAATTGGGTTTACTGCGGCGGCAAAAATTGGCGGTTACTCGGTTGCTGTTCCCATGGTTGATATGCACACCATTGGCGCAGGTGGTGGCTCCATTGCACAGGTTGATGCCGGCGGTTTGTTGCAGGTTGGTCCTGAGTCTGCCGGTGCCGAGCCAGGGCCAGCCTGTTATGGTAAAGGTGGCAGGCAACCGACTGTAACAGATGCTAATGTGGTGTTGTCACGCTTGCTGCCGCAGTCATTTCTTGCCGGCGAGATGACGCTTGATAAAAAGGCTGCTCACCATGCGGTCAAAAAAATTGCCCAGGCGTTGTCGTCAGTAGAAAATGTTGTGAGCGTGGAAAAAGCGGCTGAAGGCATCATTGATGTGGTCAATGACCACATGGTTCGTGCGTTGCGAGTGATGTCCGTTGAGCGCGGTGAAGATCCAAAAGATTTTATTCTGGTTTCATTTGGTGGTGCAGGTGGTTCGCATGTTTGTGCGCTGGCTGAAGAGCTGGAAATGACAAAAGCACTGGTGCCGGTTTATGCCGGGGTCTTATCTGCCCTCGGCATGCTGGCAGCCGATGCCAGCCGGGAGCGTTCTCGTACCATTAATAAACCATTACAGGAATGTGCCACAGAAAACATCGAGCAGATATTTGCTGTGCTGGCGAGTCAGGCAAAAAGTGAACTTACGAGTAGCTCTGAGCCATTTGAGCCAGGTGGCAAGATCTCATGCGCGAGCAGACAAAAAATTCATACCAGCCAGAGCGTTGATGTGCGCTATCAGGGGCAAAGCCATGCGCTTAACCTGCCGTGGCATGGGTTACAAAATGTGGCGAAGGCTTTTCACCAAAAACACAAAAGTAGCTACGGCCATCACCTGGAGATGAATATTGAACTGGTTAATGTACGAGTACGAGTGGTAAAGCGACAGCAGTCGTTTGTTTTGCCAGCGTGGCAGCCGACGGAGGTGTTTTGTGAGCGTTTCACTGCCATGGCGAGTATAGAGAAGCCAGTAGCGGTGATAAATCGTGCAGGTTTACAGGTGGGGCAGAAGATAAGCGGGCCGACTTTAATTACGGAAGCCAGTGCTACCTCATGGTTAGCACCAGGCTGGCGTGCAGAAGTTGACGAAGTGGGTAATTTGCTGCTTTCATTCGATTAATTTCTGGCATTGGTTT
>CAZMLD010000017.1:0-4973 GCA_964566975.1 uncultured Thiotrichaceae bacterium
AGTCACCAAAGTGCCAGTAATTTAAATTATGCCCGCATTGTTTAGCCGTTTTTGAGTATGCCGATACTTCGTATTGATTATAGTGGTTTTGTGCCAGCAGATTTTGACACTGCGTTTGCATTTCCCACGCCAGGTCACTCGCCGGCAGTACTGGCGTGTGCTTATAAAAATAGGTATTTTCTTCAATGGTGAGTTGATAATGCGAGATATGTGGCACATCAAAATCACAGGCAATTTTGATGTCGCGCATTGCCTGCTGCAGACTTTGTTGCGGCAAAGCAAACATTAAATCCAGATTGATGTTTTCAAAACCTGCTTTTCTTGCGGTGGCAACAGCATTAAGCGCCTGCCTTTGGTCGTGTACTCGCCCCAGAGCCTTCAAATGCGAATCGTTAAAACTCTGTATACCAATGGATAAACGATTAACTCCTGCATCAAAAAAGCCATTGAACTTATCCTGCTCAAACGTGCCGGGGTTTGCTTCCAGCGTGATTTCAATTTCATCGAACTTAAAGCGTTTTTTTGCATGTTCAATAATGCTCTTTATCGCGCTGGCAGAAAATAAACTTGGTGTGCCACCACCAAAAAAGATACTGCTTAAGGTTCGCTGCTTGACGTGGCGATATTCATTATCTAAATCAATCAGTAGCGCTTTAAGATATTGCGGCTCATCGAAAGCGTTGTTTTTTTCAAACGAGTTAAAATCACAATAAGGGCACTTTTTTTCACACCAGGGGAGGTGAACATAAAGACTTAACGGGATGGTGTTTTTCATTAATATACTATGTTGAAATTATACAGGCGGATAATAGTTAGCGTTTCAGCGAAAATTCAGCAATATCTAAATGCTTGTTAGCCAGCCAGACCAGAAACAAAACGGGTATGCCAATGATTGCGGTTATAATGAAAAAATTAACATAACCAACAGAGTCAACAATGGTTCCTGAGTAGCCCCCTAGTATTTTCGGAAGCAATGTCATTAATGAGCTAAAAATGGCGTACTGCACGGCTGTAAATTTAATATTGGTCAAGCTGGAAAGAAAGGCAATAAATGCCGCACTGGCTAACCCTGCGGTCAGATTATCTGCTGAAATAACAACATACAGCAGCAGCACGTCATGCCCAACAACCGCCAGAATAACAAACAGCAGATTGGTTAACATCGACAACAGCGCACCTAAAAACAGCGTTTTCATGACACCATAACGCAGCGCTAAAACACCACCCAGAAAGCCGCCAATAATGGTCATTATCAGACCAAAGGTTTTGACGATTGTTGCTATTTCAGTTTTTGTATAACCGAGATCCTGGTAAAACACATTGGCAATCACGCCCAGTACGATGTCAGAAATACGATACAAACCAATCAACGCCAGCAGTAACACCGCCAGAGCCAGCCCATAACGATGAAAAAAGTCATTTACAGGTGCGACATAGCTATCATGCACCATTTTTTTGTTTACTAGGCGACTGGCAATGAGTATTTTGGCAATAACAAAAGCCACTACCAGCGCACTCACAAAGCGTACAAATTCAACCATAAAACCAACAAGTGGCTCATTGCCTAAAAGCTCAACGATAATTAATTTTATCTCTCTGGTGTTTGATGTCAGCACGAATAAACCGATAAAACCGGATACGGCGAAGACAAACATGACTAAAAAGCCAAGGTAATCACGAGACCTGTATTTTGATTCGGCTACCACTGAATCTGGCTCTGCAATAAGCAGTGTTGTCATGACACCAATCAACATGGTTGCCGCCATAAACATATAAGCATATGACCAAGCCTGAAAATTATAACTTCCGATGTCCGAGCCAAAACTATCCGCCAGAAATAACGCACCTGCACCGGCGATAATCATACCAATGCGATAACCGGCAATGTAGGTGGATGACATCATCGCCTGCAGACCTGGTGGCGCCGACTCAATACGATAAGCATCAATCACGATATCTTGGGTGGCAGAGGAAAAACCAAGCAATACGGCTGCCACTGCCATCAACACCAGACTGTAAGACCCGGTTGCAGGATCAATAGACGACATCCATAAAATCGCTGCGATAATACTGAACTGAGCAAGCAGTATCCAGCCACGTCTGCGCCCCAGAACGCGCGTTAAAAACGGTACTGGCAATTTATCTACCAACGGTGCCCAGACAAACTTGAAAGAATACCCCAGTGCCGCCCAGCTAAAAAAGGTCACAGTGGTTCGGTCAAGACCGGCTTCTCGCAACCATAAACCTAGCGATGAAAAGATAAGTAAAATAGGAATACCGGCTGACAAGCCAAGAAATAACATGGCAATCACGCGCGGGTGTGCAAAAGCGATGAATGCCTGTTTCCAGCTATACTCGATTGTTTGGCTCATGATTGTTGCAATTTTACGACAGGTGACTGGCTGTTATGGCTGACAGGGTAAACTTGAGATTGGTAACATCGTTTTGCTTGAGCGCTGCCGCTGCGCTTACGATACACCTGCATCAACACACAATTTAACGCAATGAAAAATCGTAATCAATAATCAACGGTGAGTGGTCGGAGAAGCGCTCATCTTTATAAATATCGCCGGCGGTGACCAGTGGCGCTAATTTAGGCGTAATGATTTGATAGTCGATACGCCAGCCAGTGTTATTCGCCCACGCCTGACCGCGATTAGACCACCAAGTGTATTGATCGGGCAACTGGTTGATGACGCGAAACGCATCCACATAACCAATATTATCAAATAACCTGTCCATCCAAGCGCGTTCTTCAGGCAAAAAGCCAGAGTTTTTCTGATTGCCTTTCCAGTTTTTTATGTCTATTTTTTTATGGGCAATATTCCAGTCGCCACAAATAATAAATTCACGGCGCTTGCGGCGCAAAGCTTGCAGATAATCGATGAAACGCGCCATAAAATCATATTTTACCTGCTGGCGTTCTTCGCTCGCCGAGCCGGAATGCATATACAGTGAAATAACACTGAGCTTTTCAAATTGAAACTCGATAAAACGACCTTCGACATCAATATCATGCCAGCCAATGCCTTTTGTTATTTTTTTCGGCTTAACCTTGCTGTAGATGGCAACACCGCTATAGCCTTTTTTTTGTGCATCGTGATACTGACAGAAATACCCTTCTGGAAAAAAAGGTGAGTCAGTAAAAGGGGGGTCAGTAAGCTGATACTCCTGCGCTTTGGTTTCCTGAATGCAGACCACATCAGGGTCTACCTTTTTCAGCCAGTCAAAAAAACCTTTTTTAGCAGCGGCACGAATACCGTTGGTGTTGGCAGAAATAATACGCATGGCGTTCAGTATGTCTTCGAGTGTTATGTATTTTAGGGCGCCTATGATACCTTAAATTCACGTATACTTCGCTGCAGACTACAGGTGGTATATGCAAAAAAATAAAACACGATTTATCGAGCTGGCGATTAAATATCAGGCATTACGGTTTGGTGAGTTCACCCTGAAATCCGGTCGAGTCAGCCCGTATTTTTTTAATGCTGGCTTGTTCAACAGCGGTTACGCACTGGCGGAATTAGGTAGTTGCTACGCACAAAACATCATCGAAAATAATATCAATTACGACGTGTTATTTGGCCCCGCATACAAAGGCATTCCCCTGGTTGCTGCCATCGCTTATGCGTTATCGGTGAATCACGGCATCGATAAACCGTATGCGTTTAATCGCAAAGAGGTGAAAGATCATGGCGAAGGCGGCTTAATCGTTGGCGCTAAATTAACAGGGGCGGCCTTGATTGTTGACGATGTCATCACCGCCGGCACTGCCATTCGTGAAGCGGTGGATATTATCCAGGCAGAAGGCGCAACCACGTCAGCCGTTTTAATCGCGCTCGATCGACAGGAAAAAGGCCAGGGTGAGCTCTCAGCGATTCAGGAACTGCATCGAGATTACGCTATCAAGGTGTTTTGCATTATCACCATGAGCGATTTAATTGACTTCCTGGCAAAAGAAATGACTTCTGAGCAAAACCTTGCAGCGATGCAGGCTTATCAAAAGCGTTATAGTGTTTGAGCTGGCGGCGGTTATCCGTTTAGCCAAAAACCAGCTTCGCACCAATCAACAGCGTCACTACCTCAAAGCTGCGCTTAATCACCTTGTTGCCTTTAACGATGGATAAATGCGCGCCGATATAACCACCAATAAAAGAACCCAGCAGTAAAGCAGGAATCCACTGCCAGTGAATATCGCCAAGAAGCCCTAACGTAAGCGCACCAGTACTGTTCCAGAACAGGCCAACAAACACCAGTGTATAAGCCACTGCTAATTTATAGTCAAAACCAAACCAGCGTATTAACCATAAGGTAACAAATAAACCCGTACCAGAGGTAAGCGAGCCATTGAGCACGCCAATAACAAATAAAACCAGAGCACCGATAACATAACCTTTAGCATGGCGATTTTTGATTTGAGCTCGCTGCCCTAATTCAGGAGAGAAAAAAGAATAAATACCCAGCCCCATGGTCAATATCCCCAGCGCCATGATTGCCATCTGATCCGGCACCTGAAGAATAAAACTGGCACCAAGAACAACACCAGGCACACCCGCTAAGACCATAAGCAGCGCAAAATCCCACTCTATCTGGTTATCCTTCAGGTGACGCATGGTTGCGCCTAAACCCAGTGCAATGGTGGCCACCTTATGTGTTGCCAGCGCGAGCCCAAATGGCAGACCAAGAAAAATCAGTGCAGGCAGCTGTATTAAACCCGCACCACCGCCAGCCAGGGCGGAAAAAATATTGGCAATAAGCGAGATAAAAAATATGAGAAATTGCTCAGCCACGTGAAATACTCGACTCCTGAAAAATTATGCCTATACTCTGGAAAGCACTTGATATTATCAAAAAATAGTTTATTTTTTAGCTTTATCGAGAAAAGGACTTCCTGACAAACCATACATTACAGAGACGACTCACTAATGCGCCTTATTTTTTTTATTTTGTCCATTGCTCTTGTCAGCGGCTCG
>CAZMLD010000017.1:5073-11057 GCA_964566975.1 uncultured Thiotrichaceae bacterium
TTGCTCGATACCTATACCACTGAACGTGACCTCATTGTTGCGCGTAACGCCAGACTGGATGCGGTTGATGCTCAAATTCAACTGGCGCATTCAATTATTGCCGATTCAACTAGAAAAATTTCTACCATGAAGCAGCGAGTAAGCAAGATACAGGCATCAAATCGTGCAGTGCCACAAGCTTTGCTGCAGAATCTGAACAGTGAAAAAAAGCAAGTTGCCATACAAAGCGAGGTGAGGAACAGCCATAAACAGCGACGAGATAATATCGTTGTACAGTTTAATGCTTACATCAAACGATTTAACATATTAAAAGCCGAGCAGAACGCAAGAAGAGAACAACTGGCGAGAGAGCGAGGGCTTTAACACCCGTTAACGCCTGTCAGTTTACCTAAGGCGACAAAAACCAGACGACACCCTTCTCGGACAAGCTCCTAGGGCTTAATTAACGTCCCTACGCCTTCATCGGTTAGCAGTTCAAGCAGCACCGCATGCTCGACACGACCGTCAATAATATGTGACGTTTTCACCCCAGACTCAACGGCTTCCAGCGCGCACGCAACTTTTGGCAACATGCCGCCAGCAATGGTGCCATCAGCGATCAGTTTTTTAATTTTACTGCCATCCAGCCCGGTAAGAATATTTTTCTGTTTGTCGAGAATGCCAGGCGTGTTGGTCAACAGTAATAATTTTTCAGCGCCTAATACCGCGGCCATTTTTCCAGCAACCATGTCAGCATTAATATTGTATGAATTGGCATCATGACCGACGCCGATGGGGGCGATCACTGGGATAAAGTTACCATTATCCAGTGTATGTACTATTGAAGGGTCAATGCTGACGACCTCACCAACGTGACCAAGATCAATAATTTCTGACACCTGTAGTTCAACTGGCATGGGTTCAGCAGACATGGACCCGGCCAGGTTTCGTTCAATCACTTCCTGTGCAATTTGCAATTTTTTTGCACGAATCATCGAACCATCTTTGCCAGTTAAACCGACGGCTTGGCCGCCATTATGATTAATCAGGTTAACAATGCTTTTATTGACTAGGCCGCCTAATACCATTTCAACCACATCCATGGTTTCACTGTCAGTCACGCGCATACCATTGATAAACTCCGTTTTTTTACCGATTTTTTCCAGTAGCTTACCAATCTGTGGGCCTCCGCCATGCACCACCACCGGATTAACCCCAACCTGTTTTAATAAAACAATGTCACGAGCAAAACTGTTTTTTAAGTTCTCATCAATCATCGCATTGCCACCAAATTTAATGACAATGGTTTTGTTGTTCAGACGTTGCAAGTAAGGCAGAGCCTCAGATAAAACACTGGCAATATTAGTGGCTGATTTTGTGTCCACAGGTGACCCTCATTAATTTATGTGTATAGCGTGGTGATTGTGCCTGGATTGAAATTTAAAAAGGCAGACATAAACTACCATCAACCGCCAGTAGCTGTTTGCGAAAAACGTTTTGAATGTCTTTTAATGTATTTTCATCGTTAGCTTCAAAGCGTAAGACTAAACATGGCGTGGTATTAGACGCACGCACCAAACCCCAGCCTGTTGCATAGTTTGCCCGAATGCCATCAATAGTAACCACGTCCGCATGCTCAAAACAGGCTGACTCTATAAATTTTTCCATGAAACGATAATGCTCATTGTCGGCAAATTCAATCTGCAGTTCAGGGGTATTCACGGAGTCGGGCAAAGCATGAAACATTTCGGCACTGCTTTGCTTTTGCTGGCTAACAATTTCCAGCATACGAGCGGCACTGTATAAACCGTCATCAAAGCCAAACCAGCGCTCTTTAAAGAAAATATGCCCGCTCATTTCACCCGCCAGCTCGGCACCGGTTTCTTTCATTTTCGCCTTGATCAAGGAATGTCCAGCCTTCCACATCAACGATTTACCTCCAAGCTTGTTTATATAACTTTTCAGGTTGGAGGTCGATTTAATATCGTAAATGATTAGCCCGCCTGGTTTACGTTTAAGCACATCGGCAGCGTATAACATCATCTGACGATCAGCCCAGATAATATTTTGCTGGTTATCAACGATGCCGACACGGTCACCATCACCATCAAATGCCAAGCCAATATCTAGGGTATTTTCTTTTATTGCGTTTTGCAGGTCAACCAGATTTTCAGGTTTAGATGGGTCAGGATGATGGTTTGGAAAACGGCCGTCAACATCACAAAAAAGCTCGCTCACTTCGCAGCCTAAACGGGTGAATAACTCAGTCGCCAGTATCCCAGCAACGCCATTACCACAGTCAATCGCAATGCGTAACGGCCTCTCAAGGTTAATATCGTTAGCTATGGCATCGAGATAATCTGGGATTATATTTTTCTCACAGTACCGACCAGTACCACTGTTTAGCCTATTTTCAATAATCATTTGATACAGCGACTTAATGCTATCGCCATATAACGTATTATTGGCAATTAACATTTTTAACCCATTATATTGCGGCGGATTGTGGCTACCCGTCACCATAATGCCCGTACCCGTTTTCAATTTATGCGTGGCGTAATAAAGTACTGGCGTTGGTACCATGCCAATATCAATAACGTCACAGCCGCCCGCGCGTAGACCCAAGCTTAAACATTGTGACAACTGCGGGCTAGAAAGACGACCATCACGAGCAATCACTACGGTTTGCTGATTCTGTGACAACGCTTCGGTAGCAAAGGCTTGGCCGATTTGCTGAACCGCATCAGCCGTTAATGCCGTTTCTATTACGCCACGAATGTCATAAACGAGAAAAATGTCTTCAGTAATGGTCACGATATTTCTTATAGTTACTTATCAATAGTGTAGCCGTTAATAAAATCTTTACTGCTGATAAGGCCATGTCTGGGCATATTATTCACCACACAGCGTTTCGATAGCTGTCGCTCAATCTTTCCCTGAATGCCCAAAACCACCCGCGCCACGATGCGTACGTTCAAAATCGTCAACCAGTTCAAAATCAGCCTGGATAACTGGCACGATAACCAGTTGTGCGATACGATCACCCACTTCAATGACGAAACTTTTATCACCACGGTTCCAGCAGGAAATAAATAACTGACCTTGGTAGTCAGCATCAATCAGCCCCACCAAGTTGCCTAACACAATGCCATGTTTATGACCCAGACCGGAGCGAGGAAGCAACATTGCGGTCATAGTCGGATCTTCAATAAAAATAGACAGCCCCGTAGGAATGAGCAATGTTTCACCCGGCTGTATTGTCGTTGCTTGCTCAGGCGCAGCACGTAAATCCATACCCGCAGAACCAGCCGTCGCATATTCTGGCAAAGGAATGTCTTTGCCCAAACGTGGGTCAAGTATTTTAAGCTGTATTTTTTGCATGGTTTTTTGTACTGACTTTGTATTCACTGGCAATCAACGAAATTAAATTTTTAGCCAGTTGTGATTTTCGTGCAACATCAAAATATTGCTCACCAGCTGCAAGCGAATGACGCGTCCAGAAAACGTGCAACGCATTGTATTCACTGTTAAAGCCAATAGCCATGGTCTGTACAGCCGAGCCGCTGACATCATTTGCCACAATCATGTCCATCTTTTTCTGTTTTAATTTATTTTTTGCATTGTTGACCATGTTTTCCGTTTCAGCGGCAAAACCAACCACATAAGGCGGTGATTGCCTACGGGTAACAGCCGATATGATGTCATCGTTTTTAACCAGCTGTAAAGTCAATGTATCCTGTGTTTTTTTAATTTTCTGACGGGCAACGCTGGCTACACGGTAATCAGCTACCGCTGCGGCTGAAATATAAATATCACAACTATCCATTGTCGCCATTACTGCCCCCTGCATTTGCCTTGCCGATTCAACAGTAACCACATTTAATGACTCAGGCGCTGGCAAATGACTGGGGCCAGTAATTAAGGTCACACTGGCCCCCGCTTCATGTGCAGCAGCAGCAATGGCATAGCCCATCCGACCGGAACTACGATTGCCAATAAAACGTACTGGGTCGATAGCTTCGTAAGTTGGCCCTGCGGTGACCACCAGGTTCACCCTATGCAGCTCACCAGATTGAAAACACTGCTCAATGAAATTTAGCAGGTCGCTCACTTCCAACAGACGACCTTCACCAACTTCACCACATGCCTGTGAACCACTCGCTGGACCAAATCGCTTCCAGCCATTCTCAACTAGGGCTTGGCAATTTCTCTGGGTGCTTAAATCTTGCCACATGACTTGATTCATTGCTGGGGCAAAACATTTAATCGCTGTGCTGGCGAGGCAAAGTGTGGTGAGTAAATTATCGGCACGCCCCTGCGCCAGTTTGGCAATGGTGTTGGCACTGGCAGGAGCAATGATAATGACATCAGCCCAGCGTGCCAGCTCGATGTGTTTCATGCCAGCCTCAGCAGACGTGACCGCATCTTCGTTGCTATTATTTGCATTTTTATCAATAGCGACAGGGTGGCCGGATAGCGCCTGAAAGGTTAATGCGGTGACAAAGTCAGTGGCAGCGGCTGTCATCACAACACGCACCTCAGCCCCCCGTTCTTTGAGCCTGCGAACCAGCTCGGCAACTTTGTAAGCCGCGATGCCGCCAGTAATACCGACAATAATATGTTTATTATTTAATGCGCTCATCAGCAACATTTTAACAGAAGCGGTTATAACTATGCGAATTTGCGCTATATGCAGCATAGAGTTAGTATAAAACCATAAGGAATTAACATAACAGGGATGAAGATGAGCATATCTCAATGGCCGCTGGCTGAACGACCACGCGAAAAACTGCTCGACAAAGGTGCTGAAGCACTGTCCGATGCCGAACTGCTGGCGATCTTTTTAAGAACGGGCTGCAAGGGCATGACCGCTGTGGATCTGGCTCGACAGCTACTGGAAAACTTTGGCGGCTTGAAACCCTTATTGCAGGCAAGTCAGAGCGAATTTTGTCAGCACCATGGTTTAGGCAGTGCCAAATACGCCCAGTTGCAAGCCGTGATGGAAATGGCAAAACGTCATTTTCTTGAGCAGCTATCACGTGGCGATGCCTTGTGCAGCCCCGCACAAACTCGCCAGTTTTTAAGCGCACAGCTGGCCAGCTACCCTCACGAAGTCTTTGCCTGCTTATTTCTCGACAACCGTAATCGCGTTATCACTTTCAAAAAAATGTTTTACGGCACCATAGATGGCACCAGCGTTTACCCGCGCGAAGTGGTACGGCTGGCATTACAAAATAATGCCGCCGCTGTTATTTTCGCGCATAACCACCCTTCAGGTGTCGCCGAACCCAGCCGTGCGGATGAGCAGATCACACAGCGTCTGAAACAGGCTCTGGCGCTGGTTGATATACGGGTGCTGGATCATTTTATTATTGGTGATGAGGTGGTGTCATTTGCTGAACGGGGCTTGTTGTGACTTAATCAGGCAGCGTCATACAGCACGCCAGTCCATGCTGACCACGCCTGCATGTTCTTAAGCGCAGACGAAAACACCCAAACACGGTGTGTTTTAAGGCATAGTGATTAACAAGCCTCCAGATGAAAGCCTCGAACCATAATGTAAAACATCTCGACTTTTTCATGATCTTGCCACAGTCACCGACGATACAAAATTTCATATTTAAATCATATGGTTACGAAATAAAAAATATTTTATAGCCTCAATAAACAAAAAATGAAAGCCCAAAGTGTTGGTTTTTTTTACACATTAACGATGCCCACGTAAAGGAACTGTCACCTATCTACCTGTTTTAGTTGACATTAGTTTTTATGGCATACTTTATGCATAATCTAAAGCGAAATGTACCAAAGGAGGTTTACATGAATAAAGTTACAACCCTGGCAGCCGTTTCTGCCTTATTGTTTTCATCAGTATCATTCGCAACAGTCATTAGTTTTGACTTTGAAAGACCCTATAATGTAGGGGGCACACATGACTCTCTCAACTACACCCTTGGCGGCGTATCCTTAGACATTACTGCCTGGACAATTACCCACGACAGCAA
>CAZMLD010000017.1:11157-14422 GCA_964566975.1 uncultured Thiotrichaceae bacterium
GCACGATTTTAAGTGATTTTTCTTCTCCTGATACTTCGCCATTTGTTAGCGGTATCACTAGTCGCAATAAAGACCATTTCCACCTTACCGGTGTTTATGGCAGTGAGTTTTTAATCTGGGCGGACCATAAGTCTGACCGATTCAGAATTGACGATATTAAAATTACGGCTGCTGTTCCAGAACCTTCAGTGGTCGCTTTATTAGGGCTTGGCCTGGTGGGATTAGGACTGACTCGCCGACGCAAGCATAGTTAACAGCTTAATGTAAGCCGACACTTTGTCGCGCTTACTCGTAAGCGCGACAAAGTGTCGGGGCTGCAAGGTATTCGATGGTTTTATCAGCCCCTGTTCTCAGCGGCTTTTCTCAACCATTAGCCAGCAACTGGTATTGCTGCGCTGTTAACCGTGGACCAAACTGACCGACAATTTGAGAAGAGGCTTTGCTGGCAAGATTTCCTGCCTGTTCAAAACTAAAGCCTCGGCTCAGACCATACATAAAAGCACCAGCAAATAAATCCCCAGCGCCATTGCTGTCAACAGCGGTCACCGAATGCGCGCCAATCTGAATTAACTTCGCACCATCATAAACCACCGCACCCTTTGACCCTAGCGTGATAGCAAAGGTTTTCGCAAAGGTTTTGATGCTGTTTACGGCATCATCAATAGACGCTGTTTGCGTGTAACTCAGTGCTTCTGCTTCATTGCAAAACAGTAAATCAATACCGCTACCAATCGTTTCAGTAAAGCCATCACGAAAGTGTTCAACCACAAAAGGGTCTGAAAAGGTCAGCGCGGTTTTAATGTTATTTGCCTGTGCAACTTTTCTAGCTACAATGTTAGCGGCTTTACCTGTTGCTGATGTCGTGAGATAACCTTCTAGGTAACAGAACGTCGCATTTTTAATCGCTTCATCATTCACCTCATAAGGCGACAGCTCCGATGAGACGCCAAGAAAGGTATGCATGGTTCGCTCTGCATCAGGGGTCACCATCACCAGGCATTTCCCGGTCATGCCGCCTTTGTGCTTGCCATTCATATTACAGTCAACACCGGCGGTTTTTAAATCGTCAAGATAAAAGTGACCAAGTTCGTCATCCGCGACTTTACAGGAGTAATAAGATGCCCCGCCCATTGAACTGACTGCAATCAAGCTATTGGCAGCAGAGCCACCACTGGCTTTATGACCACCAAAAGCGTCAAGCTGCTCGATTAGTTCATGCTGCTGATTTTCATCAACCAGCGTCATTACTCCTTTGTCGATATGATTATCCTGCAAAAACTGATCACTAATCTCAAATTCCATGTCCACCAGTGCATTACCCAAACCGTACACGTCATACTTACTCATGTTATATCCTGTCAAAAAGCTTCATAATAAAACGAATCTTAGCTTTTGTTTACCAATATGTCAGGTGATTGTGTAATATAGTGTAAACAATAATAATAGCTGCACTGCCTTATCATCGACTTTCCTACAAATACCACTATGACAACGCTATTCAAGCTCAGCCCTGTGATTCACTAGCTGCTGGCAAATGGAAACCATCACTCTGCCATACTGGATATTTGTCGTGCTGCTCGCATTCGCTGCGATTATGGTGCTAGACAGGATTTTATTACCTGGCGTACGCTGGTACTTAAAGCGACGCGTTAATCGTGTGATTGATGAGATTAATACTCGGCTCGATATTAAAATACGCCCCATTCAGTTTACCCGCCGCCAAGTATTAATCGACCAGCTGGTTTTTGATGAAAAAGTCATTGATGCGATAAAACTCTATGCTGACAAACACAAAATGCCCCATGCGATTGCCCAGCAAAACGCGCGACGATATGCGGCTGAAATTATTCCTGCCTTTAATGCCTATATCTATTTTCGCCTCGGTTACTGGCTGGCAAAAAAACTGGCGCGACTGGTGTATCGGGTGCGCGTTGGGTTTTACGATAAAAACAAAATCAGCGAAAGCGATACCAATGCCAGTGTTGTTTTTGTGATGAATCATCGCAGTAACATGGACTATGTTCTGGTGTCATTTTTAGTTGCAGAAAAAACCACCTTATCTTATGCAGTCGGTGAGTGGGCGAAAATCTGGCCATTACAAACCTTAATTAAAGCCATGGGGGCGTTTTTTGTGCGCCGTAATTCAGGTAATGCGTTATACCGAAAAGTGCTTGAACGTTACGTCAACATGTCAACGCGTGCGGGGGTGTGCCAGGCTGTTTTTCTTGAAGGCGGCTTAACCAAAGATGGCAGTTTACGCAAGCCACGTTTAGGTTTTCTGGATTATATGCTGCGCGACTTTCGCCCAAATAATGACCGCGACATCGTTTTTATACCAGTAGGCATCAATTATGATCGTGTTATAGAAGATCGAACCCTGATTCGTCATTTAGACAAAGACGTAAAAAACAGAAGTGCTTGGTTTGTGCTTAAAACCACCATCAGCTTTATTTTTAAAAATGCCATGTTATCCAGAAAAAACCGCTGGCGACGTTTTGGTTATGCCAGTGTCAATTTTGGTGCGCCCATCTCAGCGAAAGCGTTCTGCGAAACCAACTGCGTTGACTTTACGACACTCAATGAAAAAGACCGGTTTGCCTGTGTCGAGTCTCTGGCAGATTCGATTATGAACAAGATCTCTCAGGTTGTGCCGATCGTACCAGTAGCATTAATGAGTGAAATACTAATAAAGAACAGAACGCAGTGGCAAAGTGAACTGGAGCTTAAAACCGAATGCTCAAAGCGCATAGAACAGCTTAGAGCAGCGGGTGCGCCTATTGATATTTCTTCCAGCGCTCTAGAAAGCGTGCTCGGTTCCGCGCTTGCTGCGCTGAGAGGCCGTGGCCTGATAGATGAAAAAGATAATTTGTATCAAATGAAGGCGTCTGAGCTTGATCTTTTCACTTATTACGCAAACTCTATTGAGCACTGGCAGTAAGTAGATAGCGAGCCTTTTGCAAGTCACATCGCCAGTATTCTGAGAATGCCTGCGATACATCCGTGTTTCGCGCGGCCTCGATATTCTGTGACTAACGTCATTTTAGCCCGCCACCGAAATGTCGAATCAGCCTTTTTCGTTAGCCAACTCAGCTTCGGTTTTAACACCGAATTTCTTCATCAACCATGCAGGTGGACAGAAACCGGTAAAAGAACTCTGGAAGCAGTTAAAGCCGATGAATAGCGTGAGCCATATCCAGTTAGGGTGATGAAAAACAGAGAGTAGTGATGTAAGCATCACCATAATTCCACCAAAAGCAAAAAGTGT
>CAZMLD010000018.1:0-14408 GCA_964566975.1 uncultured Thiotrichaceae bacterium
TTAAACATAGCTTTACCCTGCTCGCTAAACTTTATTAATACAACGCGGATTAAAAAAATTTGTAGTTTAATTTTCAACTACACGACGAGAGTATTAAATTATGAAGTCTCAACTTATCTGGTTTAACCAGCTTGGTATCAATGACGTTGATGTTGTTGGTGGTAAAAATGCCTCTCTGGGCGAGATGATTAGCCATCTAAGTACCGCAGGGATTAACGTGCCCGATGGCTTTGCCACTACCGCTGAAGCGTTCCGTCATTTTCTGGCACAGCAGAATCTTGATGAAAAAATTCGTCTTTGCTTAGAGACACTAGACTGCAATGATGTGATCGCACTTGCCGAAACAGGTAGCCAAATCAGGCAGTGGGTTGTCGATACGCCCTTCTCCGAATCTTTTATTAACGAGGTCACTGATGCTTGGCAACAGTTGCATGCTGGTGAGAAGAACATCACTGTAGCGGTGCGATCTTCTGCCACCGCTGAAGATTTACCCGATGCTTCGTTTGCTGGTCAACAGGAAAGCTACCTTAACGTCAGCGGCCTGGATAACCTGTTAACCGCAATCAAACAGGTGTTTGCATCTTTATACAATGATCGCGCTATCTCATATCGGGTACACCAAAATTTCGACCATAATAAAGTTGCTTTATCCGCTGGCATACAACGCATGGTTCGTAGCGACCTGGGTGTCAGTGGTGTCATCTTTACTCTGGACACCGAGACCGGTTTTCGTGATGCGGTATTTATTACCAGCGCTTATGGGCTGGGTGAAACCATTGTTCAGGGTGCAGTTAACCCTGATGAATTCTATGTATACAAACCCGCGCTACAGCAGAAAAAAACAGCCATCTTAAGCCGCACACTGGGTAGCAAACGAATCAAGATGGTTTATAGCGACAGCTCTGATCAAAGCCAGCCAGTAAAAACCATTGCCGTAGAAAAGCAGGATCAACAACGTTTCAGTTTAAACGATAAACAGATAGAACAACTTGCACGCCAGGCCGTCACCATTGAGCAACATTATGAACGACCCATGGATATAGAGTGGGCGCTGGATGGCATGAACGGAGAACTTTACATTGTCCAGGCACGTCCCGAAACGGTCGAAAGTCGCAGCAGTGCTTCGGTTATCGAACGCTATCGTTTTACGCACAACAACATAGACTGCAAGAAGCTACTTCTGCAAGGCCGTGCTATTGGTCAACGTATTGGCTCTGGCCGTATCAGCCTGATTAAAGATCCAAGCGAAATGTCCCGGGTTAAATTTGGTGATGTTTTGGTCACCGACATGACCGACCCCGACTGGGAGCCCATTATGAAACGCGCGGCTGCCATCGTCACTAATCGTGGCGGTCGTACCTGTCACGCCGCGATTATTGCACGTGAACTGGGCATTCCCGCCATTGTCGGCTGCAACAATGCCACCGAATTACTTAATGATGGTGACAACGTCACCGTCTGCTGCGCTGAAGGTGATACCGGCAGTGTCTACCAGGGATTACTCGATTTTGAAATTATTCGCACTGACACCGGTAAAATGCCCGAGCTGGCGACTAAAATAATGTTGAATGTGGCTACCCCTGGGCGTGCTTTTGCTTTTTCGCAAATACCCAATGCTGGCGTAGGTCTCGCTCGTCTTGAATTCATTATTAATAATAGCATCGGCATCCACCCTAAAGCTCTGCTACAGTTCTCACAACAAGCAGACGATTTACAGCAAGAAATCAAACAGCGCATCGCTGGATATGACGACCCCGTTAGCTTTTATGTTGAGAAACTAACCGAAGGCATCGCTACTCTGGCAGCCGCATTTTCACCCCATCCGGTTATTGTTCGACTGTCTGACTTTAAATCTAACGAATACGCCAAACTACTCGGCGGACATTTATTTGAGCCCATCGAGGAAAACCCGATGATTGGCTTTCGTGGTAGCTCACGTTATTTATCGGAAGAGTTTGCCGACTGCTTTGAGCTGGAATGTCGCGCTCTTAAAAAAGCCAGAAATGAGATGGGCTTAACCAACATAGAAATAATGGTGCCGTTCTGCCGTACTCTGGATGAAGCCAAACAGGTGACGCAATTGCTGGCTAAAAATGGGCTCAAACGTGGCGACAATAATTTACGCATCATTATGATGTGTGAAATACCTTCTAACGCACTATTGGCGGAAGATTTTTTACATTACTTTGATGGTTTTTCTATTGGCTCTAATGATATGACTCAGTTAACCCTGGCTCTAGATCGCGACTCTGCATTGATTGCCGACCTTTTTGATGAACGCAATCCAGCCGTTAAAAAATTATTATCCATGGCCATTTCTGCTTGTCACAAACATAATAAATATATTGGTATCTGTGGCCAAGGCCCTTCGGACTACCCCGATTTTGCCGCTTGGTTATTTAAACAAAAAATTAGCAGCATTTCATTGAACCCTGACACCGTCGTTGATACCTGGTTACACCTGGCGAAGCTTGATAACAAAACAAAAACGTGAAGCAAAACATAACCGCCAGAGCGGTATTTTTTGTCTCAGATCGAACCGGTATTACTGCCGAGAATTTGGGTCATACACTGTTAACCCAGTTTGGCACAATAAAGTTTAACTATCACTCCTTACCCTTTATTGACTCAGCAACTAAGGCGCATTTAGCTGCTAATAAGATTAATGAGATCGCTAAAACATCGCACTGTAAACCCTTGGTGTTTTGCACTTTAATTGATAATAGTTATCGCGAAATCATCAAATCGACTCAGGCGCACACTGTCGATTTTTTCGATGCGTTTATTAAACCGTTGGAAACAGAATTGTGTACCGTTTCCTCACACGCCGAAGGTTTGTCTCATGGCATCAGTGATGAAAGTGTTTATATGTTACGCATGGACGCGGTTAACTATGCGCTTAAAAATGATGATGGCAGTAGTACCAAAGAATACACCAATGCGGACGTGATACTCATTGGCGTATCACGTTGCGGTAAAACCCCCACATGCCTTTACCTTGCCATGCACTTTGGTCTGCGTGCTGCTAATTATCCGCTAACCGAATCCGACATGGTTAGCGGTTGTTTACCAGAAATATTACAGCCTTATCGCAATAAATTGTTTGGTTTGCTGATTAATGCACAGCGACTACACACCATTCGTGAAAGTCGACGGCAACACAGTCAATATGCCTCAATACAGCAATGCCAGAAAGAAAGCAGACTGATTCACACATTGCTACAACAGGAAAACATTATTCGCCTTGATAGCAGCCATATCTCGGTAGAAGAAATGGCGACTTCAATTATTCAGTTGATGAATATCAACCGACCATCTCTCTATTAAACTAGACCATGACACAAAATTTATAACACGCCCAGCTATACCATTTTATTTTCCTCTAGTGTAATACGAGGCGACTACTCTCTTGACACAGGAGGCTAGCGACTCTGGCAACCAAGTGAGTTAACTTTATAGTCACGTGTTACAGGAGGTTCCACATGTATCGCCTTGCAATACAGTCTTTTTACACAAGATGACAGACATAAGCTCCACAAGCTTGATTTTGACTGGCTATTTAATGGACGCACATCAACAGCACACAAGTCACCTTTACTAAAAAGTGACTCCAGCTTTTCAAGGTCGATTTCTATCTGTACAACCTGATGTCGTTTCAGCTTATTATGTAGATTCATGATTAAAACAAAAAGTACTCTGGATTAAGTTAAAAAATAGCATATTTTTAGGCCGAAAACTTCGTTGATAAGCTGTGCTACTTTGTTAAAATGAGTTTGTTAAGCCGAGTTATTTTTAATCGATACTGCTCTTTTCCATGCAGGATAATTATTTCATTGCTGTCAGTGAACAAATCAGTAGAGTAATATTCTTTTTTACCCGTTAACGATAGGTTTTCACCTGCTATTGTGTCTTCGATGCTTTTCATATCTTTTTCCTATTCCTTGTCAACGTAGTGACACCCATATTCTCATTCTGGTCACATTGTAAAACACTCAATTTATCACCCCTGTTCTTCAGCGAGGTGTGTTACACAGTCTTGCAACAGTGTGCAGCTTACCTAAAACGAAAACTCAGATAAAAATGAAGTGAGTGCTAAAACCAGTCTCAACTCAAGTTATAAGCATCCTGAATTCGAATCAACTTTTATCCAGTGTTTCAACGGGAAACGATTTTATCTTTTTCTCTTCTGTTCGTTTTTTGCAGTTACGACAGCCACCCGAACACGTGCTATTTACTTCTTTTATTTCTGTGACACAACTCATCACATTATCACTCCATTTATATAAAAAAATAATCTCGGTTTTGTCTCATTATTATCAATAAGTCTGAACAGTCTCAGTTCTTATCTACTTCTTTTATCTACTCCACCCTTAGGTTCGTTAACGGCACATCCTTATGCCATTAACGAACCTAAAGATGGCGTGATTTAAATTTCATGATACTAAGCCACAACCTCATTTAATCCACGGGTAAAAGCGGCGAGGCTGGCACGCCGCATAATAACGAGTGGCTTGCCAGTACGATTACAAAATTGTCTTACCCGATTAACTGCGTTATGGCTAATGCAATCAATTGGGCAAAAAACCATATCGGCTTTTGGTAGCAATGAATTTAAATGCTGGCTACCATCATTCAACCCTCCGTCATGATGAATAAAGGTACCGTTTATGCCCTCTACTAGTGCTCGAAAATGTGCACATTGTTTATCTCGCCCCCCCACATACAGCACACAGCTGCCGTCTAAATTCCCATTCGCAGTGCAGCCATCCTGATTATCATAGGATGGGAAGCTCTGGTTTAAATAATTTTGCAGGGTGCTTTCCATGGCACTATTTTCTTTACGCAAGTCCTGTAATTGTGTCTCTGCCATACATAGTTGGTCGCCGCAATTTAATGCTGATTTCTTCCACTCATCAACGCTTAATTCAAGGTAATGCACTCGATTAAGGTTTGTGTCTAATTTACTTTCAGCCTCAGATAGTTTTTCTTTTAACATCTTTAAAAGGTTGCTGCTGTTTAACGTCGCAATTGTTTTCTTTGCTTCAGCCAGCTTACTTGTTACTTCATCTGCTTTTTTTAGTTTGTTTTTTAATAAATTAAGTTCTCTCGCTTGTTCGGTTATTCTATTGCGTGTCCTTGCGTTATCGTTATTTACAACAATAGCTAGCTCTTTATTTTCTTTTTCCAGACACTTTAACCTTTCCATGTCCACGCGCAGAGAGGCACCTGACAGGTGCGAAAGCATATGAACCTCACCATATATTCGATCAAGTAAACGTTCATCTATATCAGGGTGTGTCAGTACCGCCCAGAATGTATCCGGTAATTTATCCTTTTGTAGTGATTCATCCCAAAATGGACCCAATTCATCAGCATTGAGTTTTAGCACTTGTTTGATGGTGTCTTTGTATTTTTTATCAAGATGTTTATTCAATGTTCTCGCAGCAAATGAATCACTGCCAGCCACGCGGACAAAACTATGATGCCAGTCGTAATCGGTAAATTCTGCATGCATAGATATTTTCATTTTTTTGCATAAAAGCCGCAGTTCTGAGAGTGACAAACAGGTACCAACAACACTGCAATGAAAGCCACCTTCTAGCTCCCATATCTTTTTTCTTTTGGCATAAGCAGCTATATGCTTGCTACTCGGTATATTGACTACTTTACATTTTTCGCACATAACAATTTATGTCGTTTCCTTAATATCAATTTATATACGAATGATAATGATTCTCATTTATATGTCAAGCAGTAAGTTAGATGATTTATCTATCTTTTATCTCCCCACACCACAGCAAGATGTCAATATTTAAAGCGCCATACATAATAAAGCCGACTCGGGTGTCCCCGCGTCGGCTTTATTTGTATAACTTTTAAAGTCCCCGATAGGGGATCCGTAAATCCCACGCCTTTAGGCGCTAGGGTTAAGTGGAAGCATAAATTAATCTCGTTACTTGCCTGTTCGCTCCGTCATTCCTGCATGTTTCTAGCAGGAATCCATCATGTAGCTAGATTCCGCTAGGCTTGTCCTCGCACGTTTTGAGCGGGGAAACATGTGGGAATGACATGACGAGTAATGATGAATCTAGTGCGCTATAGTGTCTTTAGGCGAAATTCACCCTAAAGAAGCATGTAGCAAGAGACAGTTTAAGCCATCTCTAATAATTCTGTTTGAGCAGATTTGTGCTTGAGAGGTTCAAGAGCAAGGCTATTGAACGCAGCACACGTGAAGCCTTTTGGTATAAAAATCACAAGATTTTCAACGAAATTATTGAGTCTCCTGGGTGCGAAGATGTCCTTTAGCTAAAGGACACCACGTGTAACCCGTTTAAACGCTTTCATTGCATCGGGTATTTCAATATCAATCACCTGATCAGGTATCCACTTATTATCTTTCTCGCCCATGACATCACGCACATGCTCACCCGCACAACGACGCATTTGAAAGCTTGGTTGTTTACCTTCATCAAAAGTAAAATCACTGTATTCATTCATGCGCTGATTCATCAATGCTATATATTCTGCACGAAAATCGGTTTCTTTGTCATCTGAAACATCACGGCGATTATCATGCATGGTTTTTGCCAAGTTAAGTGCCAACCCAGTGATTAACGCTTGCCTGTCCTCTGTGGAATAGCCTTCTTCTGAAATAATGCGATCGACAATATGTACCAGAAGCGCGGTGAACTCAGCGATAACATCAAGGCGCATAAAATGCGTATCCGTTTGAAATCCCTCATTTTCCATATGCATAACATTGGCGCTAGCGATTTTCCAGAAGTTAAAACTCAAAACACTGCCAATTTCCTCTGGTGTACGTATTTTATCTTTATCATTCCACTTATTTTTAATGCGAATTTTCATAATAACCTCAATGAATGCATATGTACTGTAAAGCACCGGATAGTATACTGAGAGCACCCGTTATAAACTATGTTCCCAGAATGGATATACAACGACTAATCAGCGACGTACAGTTAAATTGTCATATTTCTGATGCCAGACATGCTGGCAGCTATACCCTCTGCATTTATCTGCTGAAAATGCGTGAGTTTTATCGTTGGGAGAATCAATACGCATTTAGTAAAAAATTGTCTAACGATGACGTTGGTAATTGGTTAAGCCAGCGCGAAGCCTTATGGACTAATATAGAAAGTGAGGACTACCATTTGCTACCAGTCGCGGCAGTCGAACACGACCCGTTTGATTCTCAAAATATAAATCAAAGCATCCTTGCTGAAAACCTGGTTTACAGTGCCGGTTATGGCGTAAAAGAGAAGCCTCATTTCTTTTTAGCTGATCTTGAAAAAAAGCAGGCGATAAACGGATACACCATATTTATAAGCGGTAAAGAATACGCTCGTGACCTAACTTCACCGCCCGCTATGAGCCAAAATAAAACCATCTATATTCGCCGCGAATCATTTAAACGCCTAATATGGGAACGCACCGATGAATGGCTCTGGAATAAACCAGAAAATGCCATGGCAAGAGCAATCCGTTGTTATGATTTTGACAGCGACCTTGATCAGGCATTATCGAGCATGACCAACAACGAACTCAATGCCGCCATACTCCATGAAATCGGTGAAATTAAGGCCGGCGAAAAACTTATAGGCTGGCAGCAAATGCTCTCTGATATCACATTCACTCAGGCTGAAATTATGGCACGAGCCGTGCGTGACCATTATGCAGATACCCTGCACACGCTACCACACTTAATCGAAAATAATAACGAAGCTTCCATTCACTTCTATTTTGCAAATTTGACTCACATGCGCAAAAAAATATTCCCAGCACTGGTAAAAGCCTACAATTTGTGGTGTCAAAGTAAAAAAATAAGCGCTATTGAGCAGACGGTTGCTGCATCAGTCAATCACTGGCATAATATCGCGCAGCAAATGCTGGCTCTGCACCAACAAGATACCGACAGTTGCAGCACTAAAATTGAAGCACTGGTAAACAGGAATAAATATGATGATTCTATATAAAAAGGCGAAAACCACCCTTTTATTTTCACTACCACTAGCATCCCTACTCTTTTTGCTCTCCCTACCAGCCCAGTTACAGGCATCTAGTTTCCTTCGAGGTGATATCGAAAATGGCCAGATGCTTGCTGAAAAACAATGCGCACGCTGCCACGGAGACTATGGAATCAGCGATGATGGTGATATCGACACACCAGGCCTTGCTTCACAAAATGCGGTCTACATGTTCAAGCAGTTAAGAGATTATAAATTTAAAAGACGTGAAGACAGGGACATGTACAGACGCGCTCGAAGACTAGAGACTCAACAGATGATTGATATAGCCATCTGGTATGAAAGCCAGGGAGCGCCTGAAGTTGATGTAGAAAAAATAGCTGCTCTTGCCGTGCCTACACTCGTTACCAAAGGCGATCCCAGCCGCAGAATTCCAGCCTGCGCCACCTGCCACAGCGACACCGATGGTAATAGAGTAAGAGGGATTAATCCAAGATTAGTCGGGAAAAGTGCCGAATACGTGACAGGTACGCTGGAAGACTTTAGAGATGGCTCCAGACGCAATGACCCAGGGGCAATAATGCGAGTTATCGCCAGAAGGCTCACTGATGATGACATTAGAATACTCGCTAATTACTATGCTATAACAGGTGCTGGCCCAGTTGACGATTTCTAACTACTAACTAATTGGGAGAAGAAAAGCGTCTACTATCAGTATATCGTTGATAGGCATCTGATAATCTTCCCGACAAAGATACACCCGTCATAAAACACTTGCTCGCGTCAGGAATTTTTACTGCGAGCAGCACAAACACCATTCATTATTTCACCCCATTGTAGCTTGACTAAAGGCTATCTAAAAACCAATATTTTGTTTGAGTTCAAGGCGGATGGATTTTAAGAACCGAAGCGTATGAGGCATTTTTCGGCTGCACATCCCTGATCGCAGTTGTCATCCAATGCTGAAACGGGACAAAAGATGGTTTTTAGAGGCTCCCTAAAAACAGGAAGCTTTAACATGACACATTGGCTGTGGTAACCTGATAATAATGAAAAATAACAGCATCCACGAAGTCAAACCCAATAGCTTTATCTTTGAAAAACCAGACGCCCTGCCACTCGATATCTGTCAGGAAATGATTCGTCGTTTTGAGGAAGACACTGAAAATCAATACCCTGGACGAATCGGCCAAACCTTTACCTCCGACCAAAGTATAAAGCGCTCAACCGATCTGGTCACCAGCGGAAAACAAAACTGGCAGGATCTCGATGCGGAACTATTTCGTTCACTAGGCAGTGCAATTAAACAGTTCCGTGAGACTTACCCCTACTTTAACGGCGCATTTAAAGATAATGGTTACGCCATACAACGCACCAACCCTGGCGAGTATTTTCACTGGCACATTGATGGTGGCAGCCATGAGTTTGCCAAACGCCAGTTAGTGGCAATATGGTATTTAAATGATGTACCAGGCCCTGGTGGCGAAACTGAATTTTCTTACCAACAAATTAAAATAACACCACAGGCAGGCAAGCTCTGCTTATTCCCACCTTTTTGGACGCATGAACATCGGGGGGTCACACTGGAAAAAGGCGTAAAGTATATAGCGACGACTTGGATTGTATTTGCATAAAATCCTGCATTAAAAAATGTTATCTATCGATAAACTGGTGCAATTAACTGAGATCAGCTCTTTCAAATTCAATCTGGCGCCATGACTTTTCCTTTTTTGACTCTTCTCCTAATCACCCTTCCCGCTGTAACAACAACACATTCAGTCGGCAACATTTTTCACTGTCAGACAAAATGACCGTTATAATTGGCAGATGCACAAACTGCCTATTCATGATGTTATGCCTGAGATTAAAGCTGCGCTTAAAGCTCATCAGCGTGTTGTCCTCCAAGCACCACCAGGCGCAGGTAAAACAACCGCTATACCCATCGCACTACTCGATCAAGCCTGGTTAAACGACAAACAAATTATCATACTTGAACCAAGAAGACTGGCCGCGCGTAATGCGGCATCTCGCATGGCCTTCTTATTAAATGAAAAAGTCGGACAAACTGTTGGTTATCAGATTCGACAAGATACGTGTTATAGCCAAAAAACCAGAATACTGGTGGTAACAGAAGGCATTTTAACGCGAAAATTACAGGCTGATCCTGAACTGGAAAATACCGCCCTGGTTATTTTTGATGAATTTCACGAGCGTAGTTTACATGCCGATCTATCACTCGCTTTCTGTTTACAGAGTCAGCAAATATTACGCGATGATCTGAAAATTCTAGTGATGTCAGCGACACTTAATACCATCGGTATTTCTCAACTGTTAAATAATGCACCGATCATTTCAAGTGTAGGCAGGAGCTTTCCAGTGACTATTCACTATATCGAAAAGCAAGCACACCAGGGCACACAAAATCAAAACAGGCATCGACAGTTGATGGCAACATTATTCAATTCGATTAAAAACGTGTTACAAAAACATGAAGGTAGCTGCCTAGTATTTGTGCCTGGTGTGAAAGAAATTAATCAACTTTGCCAACAAATAAACCACTATGTGGAAGCAGAAAAAATACAGCACATTATTGTTGCCCCATTGCACGGAAGCTTAACCAGGCAGCAACAGGATGAGGCCATTTTAGCGCCCACCAACAACAGTCGTAAAATTGTACTCGCAACAAATATTGCTGAAACCAGTTTAACCATCGAAGGTATTAACTGTGTTATCGACTCAGGGCTGGAACGCATCTCACAATACAGCCCAGCTTCAGCCATGAATAGCCTGGAAACACAGCTCATCTCTCAAGATTCCGCCGAACAACGCAGCGGACGAGCAGGACGATTATCTGCAGGTATCTGTTATCGCTTGTGGACTGCACCACAACAACAGCGCCTAATCAAACACGCGGTTGCAGAAATACGACATAGCGACTTAACCAGCCTGGTTTTAGAGCTGGCAAATTGGGGCATACAGCAGCCTGATGAACTGCAATGGCTGGATATTCCACCAGTAAGCGCCACCGCACAGGCGAAGCAATTATTGCAACAACTGAACGCCTTAACCCGTGACGAAAGAATAACACCGCATGGGAAAAACATGCTCACACTTGGCACTCATCCACGTCTGGCTCACATGATGTTATCGGCAAACAAACAGAATCAGGGCTATCATGCCTGCCTTATTGCCAGCCTTCTTACCGAGAAAGATTTTTACCTGCATAACGCTCAAAAAAGTGTCGACATTCAGCACCGACTCGCTGTTCTACAATCTTTGCAACAGAACAGGAATAAAAAAACACCGCCACAAGGTATTGATCTGCAACAATGCACACGCATAATAAAAACCGCAGATGAATTTTTTAAACGCCTAAGGAAAAAAGAACCGGGTAATAAACAGCATAAATCACTAGATACTGAACTTAGTGGCGTAGTGCTCGCCTACGCCTATCCCGACAGAATTGCAAAGCTACGCCATAAAAATGAATCACGGTATTTGCTCAGCAATGGAAAAGGTGCCGTAATACCGCCACATTTACAGCAACATCCCGCCGAGTTTGTGGTTATCGCTAATCTAAATGCGATGACAAACCAAACAACACGAAGTGAAGCCAGTATTTACCTAGCAGCAGAAATTAGTCAACAGCAGTTAGAGGACTATTTTCCAGAGCAGATACAACAAAGTGAAACGGTACAGTGGAATAATACGCTACAACGTGTTGAAGCTAAACAAATAACAAATATTGGCAAGATAGTCTTAAAAGAAACACTGGTAACCGCTGAGAAAAAAGAAGCGACACAGCAATGTCTGCTACAGGCAATTAAAATAATTGGACTACAAAGTTTTAACTGGACGGCAGAAGCAACAAACCTGAAACAACGCCTACAATTTATCAACTATCAGAGCAGCAGTCATTCTTCAAAAAGCATACTAAGTGACATTAAACTCCCTGACTTTTCCGACAGCACACTATTAAATACATTACCTGAGTGGTTACAGCCTTATCTGAACAATGAAAACAGCATCAAACATTGCCTGAAACTCGACATACACAAATTGCTATTAAACCAGCTTAGCTGGCAGCAACAGCAATTAATCGACAAACTGGCTCCAGAAAGAATAACCGTACCCAGTGGTTCAGGTATTCGCATTGATTACAGCGACCCCCTCACCCCCGTACTCGCGGTCAGATTACAGGAAGTGTTTGGTTTATATGAGACACCAGCAATATTAAATGGTCACATCAAATTAATGATGCATTTGCTATCACCTGCTCGCCGCCCAATGCAGATAACGCAAGATTTACACAGCTTCTGGCAAAGCACTTACCATGAAGTTAAAAAAGAACTGCGCGGAAAGTATAAAAGACACTACTGGCCAGATGACCCGTTTACCGCACAGGCAACCAGTAAAACTAAAAAGCAGATGAACCGCATCACAAAACCAATATACCCTAGTTAGCAAACCTTCATACATTTGTATTAACGGTAGAATATGCGACGACTATAACCATTTTTATTAAGCCGCGAACCAAAAAGTATCAGAAAAGCAGACAATTAACGAAGACCATCCATGATCTTCACTGTTCTGTTAAACCAAGTACTATTGAATCACTGTAATATGTTGCAGGTTGATGATGTCCGGTAAATCTGTGGCGGTTACGCGGACGGGTGCGGTAATCAAGGTGCCAGCATTAAGCCCGGCTGCGACGGTTGCATTTATGGTAATCACCTGATTCGCCCCCGGTGCTATTGTTCCCAGGTTGAATGTTGCTTGTTGCCCCGGACTACAATCAAAACTACAACCTGCAGCATTCGGTTCTGCACCCGCAGTACGTTCGAAACTCAATTCGCTGGGCACACTAAATAACACACTCACGGCATCTACTGGAAGAAGGAATGCATTGGTCACAGTAATGGTATAAAACAGAATTCCACCCGATAACACCGGATCGGGTGCTGCCGCAATCACCACAGACAGACGTGATGGAGTTGCTGCCACGGTGAGTGCAAACTCGGCTGTATTATCCAGCTCCAGCCCGCTATCGTGGGTCAGTTCAGCGCTCAGTTTTAGGATGTCGCCAGCTGCTGCAGCATCAGCTATCACCGTGACTTCACGCTGCAAGGCAGCACCCGCAGCTAGGCTTGCCACATCCCACACCACCACGTCGGAGCCCACTTGTGTGCCACCAGCACTGAAGGCGCTTATTGTCACACCCGGCGGCAGGTTGGCACGCAGTTGTAAGGTGGTCAATGCCCCTGCACTGACATTGCCAACATCCAGATGATAGGTAAATATTTCGTTCACTGTCACCGGATCGGCGGAGGCGCTCAGTGACAGCTCGGCTGACGGTGCATTAAACACGGTAGTCGTGTTCAGCAGATTGATGTCGTGCACCAGCCCCGTCGCCGTCACGCGCACAGCTGTGGCAATCAAGATACCGTTAGCAAGACCTGTCGCCAGTGTTGCATTGATGACAATGCCCCGACTCTCACCTGCCGCCAGTGTTCCCAGATTGAACACAGCTTCCTGTGTTGGTAGACAATCAAAACTACAACCTGCAGCATTCGGTTCTGCACCCGTAGTACGGTCGAAACTCAATTCAGCAGGGACACGCAATAACACGCTGACATCGTTTATCGGCAAAGGAGACACGTTGCTCACTGTCAGGCTATAAAACAATAAGTCGGTCACCGAGTCAGGCGTTGCTGTAATCGCTGCTGACAAACGTGAAGGACTGGCAATGACTGATATCGCAAACTCAGCGGTATTATCCCGTTCCAGACCAGTATCGTGGCTCAGTTTCGCACGCAGTTTGAGAATATCACCCGCTATTACAGCATTGGCTATCACCGTGACCTCACGGCGCAGGGAAGCACCCGCAGCCAGACTGGTCACATTCCACACCACCTCGCCGGGGCTGACTTCTGTGCCAGCATCACTGATGATGCCGCTTACCGACACCCGGTGGCAGGCTGGCACGCAGTTGCAGTGTATTCAATGCGACTGCGCTGATGTTGCCCACGTCCAGATGATAGCTAAAGATCCGATTTAGTGTGACCGGATCGGTGGAAGTGCTCAGAACCAACTCTGCCGCAGATGCACCAAATACCGCGACCGTCTTCAGCAGATTAATCTCGTCGCCCAGTGCGGTTGCCGTCACACGCACTGGTGTGGTTATCAGGTTGCCATTCAAAGCACCGATTCCACTATCCACCAGCGCATTGACCGTAATACTGCGGCTCTCACCAGCGACAAGTGTACCCAGACTGAACACGGCTTCCTGTGTTGGTAGACAACTAAAACCACAACCTGCAGCATTTGGTTGTGCATCCTGGCTACGGAAGAAACTTAATTCAGCCGGGACACGTAATAACACGCTGACACCGTCTACCGGCAGCAGCGACGTATTGCTCACTG
>CAZMLD010000019.1:0-14151 GCA_964566975.1 uncultured Thiotrichaceae bacterium
GACCTGCATGATAAATTAAAAAATCTCGCACATAAGCTATCGCATTAAAACTGACGGCAGCCCTGTAACAAGCATAAAGCCGCTTCGAGTTATCGCCTGATCGCTGATTATTGATTGCTAGGATATTTTTTGTTGACCTTTCTGGAATAGAAAGGCTGCTGGTTTTCTCACAACGGTTTGAAACGTATAGCACCTCGTTGAGCGGGTAATAAGGCGTATTGCTGAAAAACTAAATATTGGCGAAATGATTCGTTTTCGTTGCTATGTTGGGCGTTATAGACTCAAAAAAGCGTATCCACACGTTTATTAGATAAGGTAAGATAGCGTTTTTTTATAGCGTAGAGTAAAACACATGGCAACTATTGAACTCACTAAAGATACCTTCCAAGATACCATTAATAATAATGACATCGTTATTGTTGATTTCTGGGCGCCATGGTGTGGCCCATGTAAGTCATTCGCACCGATTTATGAAGCCGTATCTGAAAACCATGGCGATGTTGTTTTCGCCAAAGTAAATACTGAAGACGAGCAAGAGCTGGGTGCCAGCTTTCAAATTCGTTCAATTCCAACATTGATGATCTTTCGCCAGCAAATTGCTATTTTCTCTCAGCCAGGCATGTTACCTGCAAGTGGTCTGGAAGAGGTGCTAGCTAAAACCAAAGAGTTGGATATGGACCAGGTTCGTAAAGAAGTGGAAGAACAGAAAAAACAAGCTTAGTCGTCTTAGCAGGTTATTGGTTTTCTCTCAGGTGAGTGAGAGACAAGGAAAAACGAGCCGAAAAGCGCAGCTTACACAAAGCTTTCCGCTTCGTGACCCCGTGTTTTTGAGTCAATCTTATCGCAGTATCGTACCGCATGAGAGGAAATAAACAGCCTATCTGGGTAGCGTTGTTGCTGGCTTAGCTGGCGTGTTAAAAACTTGTGCACGAGGGATAATTGTTTGAACGCTCTGATTTGAACGGTAAGGCTATTTTTCCCCCTGTTTTAGTTTGGCCGTCTCAGCATGAAGAGATTTTTTAATCGCCACATCTTTACTTTTCTCCGCTTTTAATAGCGCTTTTTCAGCGTCAGCGACCACTTTCAGTTGAACCTTGGTTTGCTTTAGTTCGTTTTTTAACTCTTTTAGTTGCTGGTCCAGTGTGGCATTCAACGTTTTAGTCTGGGGTTTTTTCTGTTGAGCAGCAGAGCTGGCCTTTTTTCTGGGCGCCGCTTTTGCTGTTTTTTTGTGAACAACGTTAGGCAGCTCTTTTTTAACTTCTATTTTTTTTACAGTGGTATTGCCAGACAGCGTCTGAATTTTTTTGCGTGGACGTATTTTAGGCTGCCGCTCTTCAACCTTGACGTGTTTTATTGCCGGTCTCTTGTTTTTTTCTGGTTTATGAACGGGTTCAAGCATGGGTTTTACCGGTGTGCGTTTTGAACGCAGTCCGCGTAATGCTGACTTGACGCGTTTGGTTACATCAGTGATGCCGCCATGTGCCTCAACGACATGCAAGATGCCTTTTTGTTTGTAGTGGTCGCTTAGCGGTTGGGTTAGTGTTTCAAAGATATTTAATCGTCGTTCGATGGTGTCTTCATTGTCATCAGAGCGATGGCGCAGCGTGCTGCCGCAGTGGTCACATTTGTCATCAAGTACTGGCGGTTGCGTAAACAGATTGAATAACGCGCCACAGGAGATGCAGGTGAGTCGGCCAGTCATCCGTTGTCTCAGCACTTCAGCATCAACATTAAACTGTAATACCGCATCGACAGGTTTGCCCAGTTTGTCAAGGATATCGTCCAGAGCCAGTGCCTGCGCAATATTGCGGGGGAAGCCGTCCAGTATAAAACCCTGGTCTGCGTCTGGCCGAGAAATGCGCTCGCGAATCATGCCAATGACGATATCATTAGGCACCAGTTGGCCGGCAGTCATAATAGTTTTTGCCTGGCGACCCAAGGGAGTCTGTGCCGTCACCGCTGCACGTAATAGCTCACCGGTGGCAATTTGTGGAATATGATATTTTTCAGTTAAATATTTTGCCTGTGTGCCTTTGCCTGAACCAGGTGCCCCAATCAGGATTAGTTTCATGTTTGTATCCCATCATTTATTGTTTTTATCGTCTGTTGGCGAAGGTTATCCGCTGTAGGCGTTTCCTTATTAATATTTCAACTGATTCTATCGATTGCTACGCAATTGTCGAGCCTGAAACAGCAGAAACACTATATAATTGTGCATATATTTACGTCTTTTATCTTTTGTTTATGTTGTTTGTCGCTAAGGGCCGTTCTCAATTGCCTGTATGAGCGCGACTTCGAGGTATTTTTTACGCTGACAAGGCGCAATGAGGAGTAATAGTTGCTCTATTGCGACGATTTGCAACACAGTCAGCGTAAAAAATAACCGAAATAACGCCGTACACGATGATTGAGAACGCCCCCTCATACATTTAAAAACAAACTATTTTCTACCGTCTTATTGTAATTTATGCCAAATCAGTCTCATGTTTCTGACTATTCGTATGAAGCGCGTATTTTTAAATTTCGCGTTATCGTTGCTGCTGTTATTTGTTTGCTGATGCTGCTTGGCTTGCTGGCGCGACTGGCGTGGTTACAAATTGTTGACCATGCACATTTTGCAAACTTATCGGAACATAACCGAATCAGACTGATGGCGTTGCCGCCTACTCGGGGTTTAATCTATGACCGAAACGGTGTTCTTCTTGCGGAGAATGTCCCCACATTTCATCTGGAACTTATTCCTGAGCAGGTTGAAAACATGGAGGAAACCCTGGCGGGGCTCGCGCAAATTGTGACCATTAGTGACGCAGAAGTGGAACGGTTTAAAACGCAGCTACGCATTCGCCGATCCTTCCAGGCAATTTCATTACGTACCCGCCTGACTGAAGATGAAGTCGCACGCCTTGCGGTTAATCGTCACCGCTTCCCGGGAATGGATATTAATGCGCGGTTGAACCGTTTTTACCCGCATGGCAAGCTCACTGCCCATGTCGTGGGTTATGTCGGGCGTATCAATCAGCGAGATTTAGAGGTCATAGACAGAGGTGATTACCGAGGCACGACACATATTGGTAAAACCGGCCTTGAAAAATATTATGAGGAGCACCTGCATGGGCAGGTGGGGCAGCAGCGAGTAGAGGTTAATGCTCAGGGAAGAGTGATACGCGTTATTGATAAAGTTGCCTCAGTCGCGGGTAATGACCTGGTATTAAACCTGGATATTGAACTGCAACGTATAGCCGTTGAGGGTTTGGAGGAGTTTTCGGGTGCAATAATTGCCATTGAAGTGCAAACGGGAGCGGTGCTAGCGTTCGTCAGCAAACCAGGCTTTGATCCTAATCTTTTTGTTCATGGCATCAGCCATAAAGACTTTAATGCACTGAAAAAGTCGGCTTATAAACCGCTGTTTAACCGTGCCATATTTGGTCAGTATCCGCCTGCTTCTGCTTTTAAGCCCTTTATCGGGCTAGCGGGCATCGAACAGGGTCACTTTAGAGTGAATGAATCCATTAATTGCAAAGGGCACTTTATTTTGCCAAATGATGCGACCCAACATAAATTTCGAGACTGGAAAAGGCAGGGGCATGGCGTCGTTGATTTGGAAGAAGCGATGGCGCAGTCATGTGATGTATATTTTTATGAACTGGCTTACCGCATGGGAATCAGCAACATGTATAACTTTCTCGCGAAGTTTGGTTTTGGTGAAAGAACGGGGATCGACTTAATTGGTGAGCGCCGTGGCCTGCTACCTTCCGTTGACTGGAAAAGGCGGGTACACGGAAAACCTTGGTTTCCAGGTGAAACCATTATTGCTGGTATTGGTCAAGGTTATATGCTCGCCACGCCAATACAGCTTGCCGTGGCGACGGCGGCTCTGGCCAATCGTGGTGAAAAAATTGTGCCCCGATTGCTGAAAGAAGTACATCTGTCGACAGAAGATACCGTGATAACCCGCGAAGCATCCCGAGTTAACATTACTTTACGCAAAGATGAGCATTGGGATGTCATGTTTAATTCCATGAAAAAAGTGGTGCATGGCAGACGAGGTACAGCGCGCGCGACGGGTCGGGGGATGGACTTTAAAATGGCAGGAAAAACGGGCACTGCACAGGTTTTTAGCATACCACAGGGTGAAGAATATGATGCTGAAAGCGTGGCAAAAAAATTACGTAACCATGGCCTGTTTATTGGTTTTGGGCCAATAAAAGACCCGCTTCTAGCGGTTGCCATTATTGCTGAAAATGCTGATAGTGGCAGTAGAATGGCACCTGTTGCCAGAAAATTGATTGAACGTTATATGGAAAAACATGCGACACCTGCTCAGTAACCGTGAAACACAGTTTTTTGATTCTGATTATCAAAGTCGAACGACGCGCCTGTGGCAAATGTTGCATGTCGACCCTGTGCTGTTAGTCGGCCTGTTATTGCTAATGCTCGCTGGACTGGGTATTTTGTACAGTGCCTCTGATGGCTCGCTAGATTTGGTGCAACGGCAGCTTACTCGACTTGGCATTGCCCTCGTGGCGATGCTGATTGTGGCACAAATCACACCACACCAGCTGTACCACTGGTCACCATGGTTTTTTGCCTTAGGCATCATCCTGCTGATTCTGGTTTTGGTCGCTGGTGATGTGAGCAAAGGCGCACAACGCTGGCTGGACCTTTATGTTATTCGCTTTCAGCCTTCAGAAATGATGAAACTGGTTACACCGATGATGCTTGCCTGGTATCTGTGTAAAAAACCGTTTCCGGCAAGGTTTTCAGCATTAATTATTTCGTTAGTACTGATTATTGTGCCTACCGTATTAATCATAAAGCAGCCTGACCTGGGCACCGCGCTGCTGGTGGCAGCAGCTGGTTTTTTTGTGGTGTTTTTTGGTGGTGTTCGGTGGCGAATTTTATTTGGTAGCATCTTTTCAATGCTGGCACTGACCCCCGTGTTATGGCAGTTCATGCACGATTATCAAAAACAACGCGTATTAACCCTGTTAGATCCAAGCAGAGACCCCTTAGGCGCGGGTTATCACATAATACAGTCAACCATTGCTATTGGTTCTGGCGGTATCTACGGTAAAGGCTGGCTTAACGGCACACAGTCACAATTAGATTTTCTTCCTGAGCGTACAACAGACTTTATCTATGCCGTGTTTGCCGAAGAATTTGGTATTATGGGTGCGGTTGTCCTGCTGTCTCTGTATGCTTTTATCATTTTTCGAGGTTTGTATATTGCGGCTTATGCACAAGATAGCTATGCTCGATTGCTAGCAGGTAGTCTCAGTATGACGTTTTTTGTCTATCTATTTGTCAATGTTGGCATGGTGACAGGGATTCTACCCGTAGTGGGCGTACCTTTGCCTTTAGTTAGTTACGGCGGAACATCAATGGTAACATTGATGGCTGGTTTTGGTATGCTAATGTCGATTAGTACCAGTCGACGTTTAGTGACAAGATAATGGTTAGTGACACAGCAGATATGAAACATGTAAGCCGCCCATTGGACTGCGTTAAACAATAAAATCAATTTATATGGAAAATGAATAATGACTTTTAAAATAAAAAAATATTTGCTGGTAGCAGTGCTGGTTGCATCTGGTTTTTCACCTGCCGTGGTATATGCCAATTACGCACAACGTGCTGATGTTAAGCAGTTTATTGACAAAATGGTTGACGAGCATGATTTTGATCGCAGCTTTCTGGAAGCGCAATTTTCTACTGCAAAGCGTCTCGACAATGTGCTGGAATCGATAGCCAGACCAGCTGAAAGAACACTAACTTGGAAACAATATCGCCCCATCTTTGTTACCAACAAACGCGTCAAAAAAGGTAAGATATTTATTGAAGAATATTATGATATTTTGCACCGTGCCGAAAAAGAATTTGGTGTGCCTGTCGAAATAATAGCAGCAATTATCGGCGTTGAAAGCTTCTATGGCCGTTATACTGGGCGATTCACCGTTTTTGATTCACTAACCACCTTAGGTTTCGATTACCCACCGCGCAGTAAATTTTTTAAAAGTGAACTAAAGCATTTTTTACTACTGTCTAGAGAAGAAGACATCAGCATCGAAAACATGACGGGTTCATACGCAGGTGCAATGGGTTTGCCACAGTTTATTTCCAGCAGTTATCGCTATTATGCGGTGGATTTTGATGGTGATGGCAAACGTGATTTATGGAACAGCATGCCTGATGTGATTGGTAGCGTGGCAAATTATTTCAGTGAACATGGCTGGCAGCCAGGCAACAGTGTACTGCACTCTGTTATCGTTAAAGATAAGTCCATCATTAAAGAGAGAAATAGTCGGAAACCTTATATCACGCTTAAACAGTTAGAAGCTCAAGGCGTTGCGCTTAAAAAGAATGCAAAAAATATTGGCGTGGATAACACTGAAAAAGTGACACTGCTGGAAGTGAAAGGAAAACAAGGTTATGAGCATTGGGTGGGGTTGAGAAACTTTTACGTCATTACTCGTTATAACCATAGCGTGCTTTACGCCATGGCGGTTTACCAACTGAGTGAAAAGCTTAGAAGCTGAACACTCTTCGTTCGAGACTATAACCTAAATCTTGCAAGTACTTGCACTATATACGCACAACTACTTGTAGGATTTAGGTATAAAAGTATTCTGGGATGAAAGAAAAGTGAGAATGAATGTGATAAATAAAAACCGGTCTATTCCGTATAGTGTTGTTTTGCTGAGCATGATCGTTATGCTGGCCTCATGCGGCACAATAAAAGAAAAAGACGGCCCATCTCCTGATTTTTCAAAAAAGTGGTATGAAATCCCTGATGCCACCGTGGGTTCTGTCACCCGCAGTCGATTTGGTAACCCAGACAGTTATGTGGTTTTTGGTAAAACCTATTATGTCATGGACTCCGCAGTAGGCTTTCAACAAAAAGGCATTGCCTCATGGTATGGCACTAAATTTCACGGTCGCCGTACTTCAAGTGGTGAAGAGTACGACATGTACGCGATGACTGCTGCACATACCAGCCTGCCTATTCCGGTATATGTGGAAGTGACCAATCTCGACAATAACCGTAAGGCGATAGTCAGGGTTAACGATCGCGGTCCGTTTCACCCTGGTAGAATCATTGATTTGTCCTATGCTGGGGCAACCAAGCTGGGGTTTGTGCAGGCCGGTACAGCCAATGTTAGCATTCGAGTTTTAAAATCTGAGTCAGACAAAAATCGCCTGCGTAGCAATGCGGTTGTAGAGTCACCGCTTACTGCTGCTGGCAGGCTTTATGTGCAGGTTGCCGCGTTCTCCTCGGAGGACAATGCTCTGTCGCATATCGCAAAATTACAGCGTGAAGGTTTTAATGATGTCAAATTACACATAGAAAGCAAAAAAGGAAAAGTGCTGCACCGAGTGAGAATCGGTCCTTTCTCATCAGAATATTTGGCAAAAAATGTTGTTGCCAAACTTGAAAAAAACAATCATAAAAGTTTAAAAATAGTTAAAAAATAATTTAGAACGGTGAGCACTGGATGCGTTACTGTACTGTTTAGCCGAGCTAAGATAGTTGGTAATGAACGAAATGTTTAAAATAAATGGTGTCGATAGGCGCTTTCTTAAGCCTGATGGTTGAGCTAGTAGCGATTCCAGACTGAACTTCTGTTGGTTTTAAATTTCATATATTTCCAGGTAGCAGAAACACTGTCTGTTACTTCAACCTAAAAAAATCAGTTGAATCGTAGTGAGGATGACTAAGGTGCTGAAGATTAATGACTTTACAGGTTATATTGGAGGAAAGCGTATCACCCATACGGTGAGTTCAATATAACCTGTAAAGTCATTAAGATTCAGTTATGTCCATGGATGGACGGTATTAGGGCAATGCATATGTCCATGGATGGGCAGTAGTAGGATAATGCAGGAGCAATTATCGAGGAGCAATTGCCAAGCATTAGGCATCCGCAGTAGGTCCAACTGATTTTTTTAGGTTGAAGTAACGTTCTGGCGCGGAGCAGTTGTGGCGGGTTATGTCGATTCATGACTTAATCAAAGGCTCCTTAAATAATAAACATTTTTAGCTAACGAGTTTAAAAATATTCCATGATTGATTCAAAAAAACGGTATTCAGTAAAAAATAGCTTTCGCTTAACGAGCCTAGTCTTATTGCTCTTGTATAGCCATTTTGCCATGGCGGCAAGACCAGTACCTTCGCCACCAGACGTAGCAGCGGAAAACTATATTCTGGTTGATTTTGCCAGTGGTAAGGTATTAGCTGAAAAAGAAGCCGATATACGCGTTGAACCAGCGAGCATTACCAAGCTGATGACGGCATATGTCGTCTATAAAGAAATAGAAAAAGGCAGAGTAAGTCTGGAAGATATGGTGCTGATCAGTGAAAAAGCTTGGCGCAAAGGTGGCTCAAGAATGTTTCTTGAGGTGGGCAATAGAGTTTCAGTTGACGATTTACTAAGAGGTGTGGTGGTACAGTCGGGCAATGACGCCAGTGTTGCACTGGCCGAGCATGTAGCTGGAACAGAGGCTGCGTTTGTACAGTTGATGAATCAATATGCGACTGCGCTGGGCATGGAAAACACGAATTTTGTTAACAGTACAGGCTGGCCGGATAAAAATCATTTAACCACTGCACGTGATATAGCGATACTGGCCGCTGCCATTATTCGTCGCTTTCCTGAACAATATACGCGCTATTCGGAAAAAGAATTTACCTTTAATGGCATTAAGCAGTATAACCGCAATAAACTATTATGGCGTGACGACAGCGTTGACGGGATGAAAACAGGGCATACTGAATCGGCAGGATATTGTCTGGTTACTTCAGCCCTGCGAACAGACATGCGTCTTATCACTGTTGTGTTGAATACCGACAGCAAAAAAGCGCGAACCAGTATTAGTCAGGCAATATTAAATTATGGCTTCCGGTTTTTTGAATCGCACACTCTTTATGCTGCTGGTGATGTGCTGAGTCGCCCCCGTATCTGGAAAGGCGAGCTTCAAAATCTGAGCGTTGGGCTGGCGGATGACTTGGCGATTAGTATTCATCGTGGTGCATATGATGACCTTGAATTAATCATGGAGATTGATAAAAATATCGAAGCACCAGTCAATCAGGGGCAGAAAGTAGGCGTGGTAAAAGTTTTACTGGATGCTGAAGAGCTGATAGCCGTGCCACTGGTCGCTCTGGAAACAATTGATAGAGGCAGCCTAGTGCAAACGGCAAAAGATACTGTGTTGCGTATGGTGCATTCATTCATTAACTAAAAAAATTATGAGAAAATCAGCAAATATTGTTTATTTAAATGGCTCGTACCTGCCCGTAGCAGAAGCAAACGTGTCTGTCATGGACAGGGGCTTTCTTTTTGGTGACGGTGTGTACGAAGTTATTCCCGTGTTTGGCGACAACCTGTTGCGTGTTGATGAGCATTTAACACGACTACAGAACAGTTTACACCGCGTTAGCATGGCTAACCCATTTAATAACGATGAGTGGCAAAAAATATTTTCGCAGCTGCTCAGTAAGAACCAGGGTGAAGACCGCGCTATTTACTTACAGATTTCACGTGGCGCTTACCCAACACGTGATTTAACCATAAATAAAGACTACCCACCGACCGTTTTTGTCATGGTGTTGCAGGTTACACTGCCCGATATGGACGTGCTTTCAGCAGGGATTTCTGTTATCACGGTGGATGATTTTCGTTGGCAGGCCTGCGATATAAAATCGACTTCCTTAATCGCTAACGTGATGTTAAAACAGCAGGCGAAAGCAGAAAAAGTTGAAGATGCCATTTTAATCAGAAATGGAATAGTGACCGAAGGCACGGCGAGCAATGTGTTTCTGGTTAAAGACGGTGCTATCTTCACCCCACCTACTGGGGTTCAGTTGTTGCCTGGCATTACCCGCGATCTGGTGATTGAAATTGCAGAAAATAACGCCATAATAGTACAGCAGCAAGAAATTAAAGAAGCCGAGCTGTACCGTGCAGATGAAATCTGGATGACCAGCTCAACACGTGAAATCGCCCCTGTCATTCGCTTAAACGGAGGTGCAGTGGGTTCCGGTGCTGCCGGTGAAATGTGGCAACGATTGATGGATTTGTATCAGCAACATAAACGCCTGCTACGCAGGGGCAATAAAGAAGTGAATAGAAAAAGTGAATAGAGATATAAATATATGTGACTTAACCCTGAAAGAAGGCGAAACATTGCTGGAGTTCCCCTGTGAATTTCCGGTTAAAGCCATGGGTTTAAGCGGTGAGCAGTTAGAAGCTGCGGTGCTAGAAATCATCAACCGTCATGTTGATGATTTAGCTGAAAATGCATGGAAAATAAAGCCCAGCAAAACCGGTAAATATAGCGCCATCACTATTACCATCACCGCGCACAGTAAAAAGCAGTTAGATGCTATTTATACCGACCTTAGTGCCTGTGAGTTTGTTTCTATGGCTTTGTAATCTCACGTTGTTTTTGTCGTTTGAATACGCTTACCGCTCAGCCCATCGTCTGTCGCCATCTCGGTGAAGTTGACTACCTGCAAGCCTGGCAACAAATGCAGGACTTTACTAATACCCGTAGCCATAAAACCGCTGACGAACTCTGGTTTTTACAGCATCCGCCTGTTTATACCCTAGGCAAAAACGGCAAAACAGAACATATATTAGATGCAAAAAATATTCCTGTCATCAACTCAGATCGTGGTGGCCAAGTAAGTTATCACGGCCCTGGCCAAATCGTGGTTTATACGCTGCTGGATCTAAAACGATTAAATATTGGGGTACGTCAACTGGTCAGTATTCTTGAACAAACGGTTATTGCTTTACTAAACGATTATCACATTGTCGCTAGCGCTAAACCGAAGGCACCAGGTGTTTATGTAAATAATGCTAAAATAGCGGCGCTGGGCTTGCGTGTGCGAAAGGGTTGTAGCTTTCATGGTCTGGCATTAAATGTGGACATGAATATCGAGCCTTTCAGTAGAATAAACCCCTGTGGCTATCAGGGACTGGACGTGGTGCAGCTAAAAGATTTTAATAAAAATATCAATATTGACGATGTGACGACGAATTTACAACAGAAACTGTTGTTAAACCTCAGTACAAAAACATCCTGAACACAACATGAATAATCAAATAACAGGCAGCAATAAAAAAAATCATCAGGTCATTACCGGCGAAAAGCTCAAAGGTGCCGAAAAGCTCGCGCGTATTCCAATAAAAGTGCAACAGCCCGCTCAGCGACTACGCAAACCAAGCTGGATACGCGCCAAACTTCCGTCTAATGCGGGCGCGTATGCCAACGTAAAAAAACTTAAAACGGTATTACGGGCGCAAAAACTGCATACCGTTTGTGAAGAAGCTGCCTGCCCCAATCTGGGGGAATGTTTTGCCAAAGGCACGGCGACTTTCATGATTATGGGTGACATCTGTACCCGCCGCTGTCCATTCTGTGATGTTGGCCATGGCCGACCCAATCCGTTGGATAAAAAAGAGCCAGAACATCTTGCCGAAACCATTAAAGCCATGCATTTGTCTTATGTGGTGATTACCTCGGTAGACCGTGATGATTTGCGAGACGGCGGCGCGGCACACTTTGTTGAATGTATACAGAAAACGCGTGCTTTAAATCCAGAAATAGAAATAGAAATATTAGTACCCGATTTTCGTGGACGTATGGATGTCGCCCTCGAAATAATGCAGCAATCACCACCGGATGTGTTTAATCACAACCTAGAAACCATTCCGCGCCTGTATAAAAAATGTCGTCCAGGTTCAGATTATCAGTGGTCGCTTGATTTATTAAAGCGTTTTAAACTCAGCCACCCTGATGTAAAAACAAAATCCGGCCTAATGTTGGGTCTGGGTGAGAGTCTCGATGAAGTGGTCGAAGAAATGAAAGACATGCATGCTCATCAGGTAGACATGTTGACATTAGGTCAGTATTTGCAGCCCAGTAAACACCACTTAGCCGTAGAACGATACGTTACACCAGACGAGTTTGATGAGCTGTATAATATAGGCATGGACATCGGTTTTAAACATGTCGCCAGCGGCCCCATGGTGCGTTCGTCGTATCATGCCGATTTACAGGCGCAGGGCAAATTTAAAGGCTAATACCGAGTTCTTTCGTCAGTAACTGGTGGTCGCTGAAGGATGTGATGTTTGCCAGTAGAATCATGAGGTTAAGGATTAACTCCTGAGTGTGCGGCAGGTGAATATGCCGAATTAAAGATGTGTCGAGACAGGATTCTCTGAGGCATCAATTTTTAGCTATACCCTTTAAAGAGAAGCCATCATGAGTTATATATTCAAACCAATACGCTGGATACTAGGCCAAATAATCATTTTTATCGACTGGATAACACGACCAAAGCCAGTGCAGCGTTCAGCAGATACACAAACTGAAATAAATCAGCAGACAGAAAAAATGGCGTTATACCACTTTAAAATGTGTCCATTCTGTGTGAAAACGCGTCGGCAAATTCACCGATTGGCATTAAACATAGAAAGTCGTGATGCTCGCAATGACCCGAAGTGGAACAAAGAGCTGATCAACGATGGCGGTAAATATCAGGTTCCCTGTCTAAAAATAACCGCAACTGACGGTTCTGTTGAATGGCTGTACGAATCAACAGAAATAAATTTATTTCTTAACAAAAAATTTGCAGAGAGCTAGTAACTGTCTAGTTTCACCACGTTAATCTGTTGATGTACGAGGGGCGGTCTGTCCTGCTAGCAGGCTGATTTTTCCAGCAGGCATCTGTTGTTTAAAAAGTCGCGGATTTCAGTCATAGAAATGCCGTTAAGACAGGTTAATCGTTTGCCTTAAACCATCCGGTTTCCATGCTGGGGCGATAACACTGGGCATGTCAGAACGATTAAGTAGTCTGGCGGGTGCCAGAGTTAGCTCGCCATAGCGGTCATTAATCGTGTCCATGGTTCTGTTTAACTGCTGGCGCAATTTGTTGTCCGTGTCCGTGCTAAACAGATCCCTTTGCATGGCGGCAGGTCGTGGGTCGATAGCGGTGACCTGTACTTGATAAATACCTTCACCTGCCCAGTGTAAATCAAGTACATCGCGGCTAAGATGATAAATTTTTTGCTGTTCGTTGCTAAACTCAGCCAGCCTGCTTTTACATCCAAGCCAGCCATTTTGGGTGCGTAAACCTATCCAGAAGATTTTTGCCTGCATATCAAAGCGGCGCATGCGGCTAGCAACTTTACTGCTCATGTGTTGTAAATAGGTGAGCAGGGTGTTTCGCTCACGGGTATTGGGCGGTAACACTTTACCGTGACCGATGGTTTTGGCGGTGGCGACATCGGGGTGTAAGGGGTCGGGGTCTGCGCCCTGACACATCGCCCAGATACGACGACCTGGGTTGCCAAAACGCTGTGCTAACACACTGATGGGCAGTTTTTCCATGTCACCGCAATAATGTACGCCGTATTGTGCAAGAAAATCGCCGATGCCTTTGCCGATGCCACAAAGTTCGGTAACAGGCACGTGTTGCAAGGCCGCTTTCGCCTGCCAGGGCGGTATGACAGTAAAACCGTCGGGTTTGTTGAGTTTGGCGGCATATTTTGCGGTGGTCTTGTCACCGCTTAAACCCAGTGAAGATAATAAACCTGAGGTGCGATACACCGCCTGTTTAAGTTTATGTGCAGCTTGCTCAGGCGTGCCATAGAGCTTCTGGCAGGTAGTGAGATCAATAAAGGCTTCATCAACAGAAAACACTTCGATATCAGGGCAGACACTACCCAGCGAGCGCATGATATTACGTGAAACTTTGGCATAAACTTTGGGACGTGTCGGACGCTGGACTAAATCTGGACACCGTTGTCGCGCTTCTCTGAGTCGCATACCAGTGCGAACACCTAGCGCCCGTGCTTCATAAGAGCAGGTGATAATACAACTGCCGCGTAAACCGTTGGTAATAGCAACGGGCTGGCCGAGCAAGGAAGGGAAATCACGTTGTTCGATGGAAGCAAAAAAAGCATTCATGTCGAGCAGAGCGATGGCGCGTTGCCAGTGTTTGTTGGTCATGTTATCTTGCTGAAAGCTCCTGTTATATTGGCTGAACGGGCTTGTCATCTTCAGTACTTCCGCATTTGCCCAATTAGTACGCCTTGAATTCGTACCCGACTGGCTTCATACACCATTTCCTGCATGTCTTTG
>CAZMLD010000020.1:0-14142 GCA_964566975.1 uncultured Thiotrichaceae bacterium
GCAATAATTAAACCTAAAAAAATCAGTTGAACCTACTGCAAGTGCCTAATGAGCTGCATCTTAGTCACCCTCGCTACGATTCAACTGATTTTTTTAGGTTAAACTGTTCACTGAACCAAAGCCGGATGGGCTACCAAGAAGTAGACTTGAATTCAACAGAAAAAATCACCCTTTTGCCGTTGCGCGGCGGCTTTCTTCACGCTGCACTTTCAGTAAACGTTTTTTAATGCGCTGTAATTTTAATGGTGATAAGTAGTCAACAAACAATTTGCCATTTAAATGGTCAATTTCATGCTGGATGCACACCGCCAGCATTTCATCTGCCTGCAAGGTATATTCATCGCCATGTTGATCCATCGCTTTTACGGTAACTTTTTCACTACGCTGTACACTTTCATAAACATCCGGCACGGACAGGCAGCCTTCATCACAAGTTTCGCTGCCCTCTTCTGCAAGAATCTCAGGGTTAATCAAACACAGCGGCTGGCTTTGATCTTCAGACAGGTCGATAACAATCACCTGTAGATGTACATTAACCTGTGTCGCTGCCAAACCGATGCCAGGCGCAAGATACATGGTTTCAAACATATCATCCACCAGCTTTTTAATATCGCCATCTGCTTTTTTTACTGCCGCTTTTGCGACTGGCTGAGCCACCGTTCGCAGGCGTTTATCAGGGTAATGTAGTATGTCTAGTATCGTCATAATATTTCGTCTTTCTGGCTGATTATGGTGTACAGAGATTCATTACCTGAAAACACCACTAAACAGTACCTCTATAATTATTTCTGCTACACTCAATGAAAAACCGACTTCAACTGCCGAAGCTTGTCTTCTAAACCATTGAGAACAGTAAGAAAACCAGCGCTCATCAACCTTTAAAACCAACCACTAACAGAGCAAAAACCAGGGAATACAAATATAAATGAACAATTCAACAACTCCCGGATCAGCTACTATTCTACCCTCTTTCATGCTTTTAGGGCTACTTGCCGTTATCATCGGCTCCGCAACCGGCTGCAGTACGACCAAACCCGACCCGATAGCCACTCCAGCGACCATTATTGAAGCCGAACCCACACAGCAACCATCGCTACAGCGGAAACCAATATCGCTCCACCGATTAAACAGATACGAGTCAAAGCCTCACACCCAAAACAATACACCGTAAAAAAAGGTGACACCTTATGGGATATTTCCAGTTTATTTTTGCGCGACCCTTGGTTTTGGCCTGAAATCTGGCACAAAAACCCCCAAATTTCTAATCCTCACTTAATTTTTCCTGGTGATATCTTAAGCCTGATTTATGTTGATGGTCGACCACAAATTTTTGTCAACAAAAGACCATCGGATAGCGCTCGTTTGAGTGGTCTGCCGCTTAGAAGGCTCAGCCCTGGTATACGCACAAAAGCATTACAGGCAAGCATCCCTAATATCCCCGGCGATGCTATCAGGCAGTTTTTAACCCAACCTCGCGTAGTCACCAAAGAGCAGCTCGACAAGGCACCGTATATTATCGCCAGCGATGAACAACGCCTTATCTTAAGCACGGGTGATCGCGTTTATATCCGTGGAGAAATTGACAAAGAACGCGTGCGTTTTTCTGTATTCAGGCCAGGCGATGAACTACGTGACCCAGTCACGAATGAACTGTTAGGTTATGAGGCTCACTTTGCAGGCAATGTGCGTATTGTTGCTTATGATGATCCAGCCTCTGGCGACTTGACCTACACCGTCAAAGAAGTCTTGCTCGGTGACCGCCTGCTACCCGAAGATAAAAGCAAAATAGAAAACCTGTTTTTCCCCAGAGTGCCCGAAAAAGACGTCAGCGCACAAATTATTTCGCTGTATGGCGCATTATTTGGCGCGGCTCAATACCAGATTGTGGTCATCAACAAAGGTGAGCGCGATGGTATGGAAGTGGGGCATTTGCTGGCCACCTACACCCAGGGCGCAACCGTTTATGATCGCTTCGACAAAGCCCGCAGCAAACCCATCAAACTGCCGGATGAACGTAGCGGTTTAGTGATGCTGTTTAAAACTTTTGATCGTGTCAGTTACGCTTTAATTCTGGAATCAACCCGCGTTATTCGCAAGCATGACTTTCTTCACACGCCGCAACGCTAACGCTGTTGCAACATTTCCCGATCACCTATGCAAGCAACATTATCCAGCCAGAATACGAGGTAATGACCTCTGCGACGGTAACGACAAGCCACGGCTTACTGAACTTCTATTTTGCTGATAAAGAGTCGTGTAATATTCCATAATGAACAAAAACGGGATGCCAGCTGCGCGGGACGCAGCAGCGAACAACCGCCATACCAGACCGCGCTCACTGGAAGACTGGTTAACACTACGCCACACACCAGGCATCGGTAACGCCACCTTTCATCACCTGTTAAATACATTTGGCAGCGTAAGTGCCGTCCTCAATGCCAGCCCGCAGCAGCTCTCAGACCTGACAGTCAATACAAAAGTGATAAACGCACTGTGCCACCAGGAAAAGCCAGATATCAGCAAAGACCTCAACTGGCTGGTGCAGGAACACCACCACATTATCACGCTCTTAGACTCGGCTTACCCATCTGGCTTACGGGAACTCAATGATGCACCGCCGCTGTTATATGTAAGAGGTGACCTTGATTATCTACAGCAACCCCAACTGGCAATGGTCGGTTCGCGCAACCCGACGGCAGCAGGGCGCAGCACCGCAAAAGAGTTCGCCAGACACATGGCTGATGCTGGCATTACCATTACCAGTGGTCTTGCCAGTGGTATTGATGGTGCCAGCCACGAAGGCGCACTCCAGGGCTTGGCAGGAACCGTTGCGGTACTCGCGCATGGCTTGGACATCATCTACCCTGCCGAACATCAGGGGCTGGCACAGAAAATTACTGAACATGGCGCAGTGATTTCAGAAATGCCCATCGGAGCCCAACCACACCGTGGGCTTTTCCCGCGACGCAACCGCTTGATCAGCGCACTGGCACTGGGTACACTCGTGGTTGAAGCCGCGCAAAAAAGCGGTTCATTAATTACCGCAAGATACGCTATGGAGCAAAACAGAGAAGTCTTTGCCATCCCAGGCTCTATCCACAACCCGATGGCCAGAGGCTGCCATCAACTCATCCGTCAAGGAGCAAAACTGGTAGAAACAGCAGCTGATATATTGGAAGAATTAGCCATTCCACACCAGAAAATGCCTGGCTACGCTGAAAAACCCGAAAAAAATATCAAGGAAAAGCATAAAGAGTCACCCCAGGCACTTGACCCGGATCACCAAAAACTGCTCAAATGCCTCGCTTATGAACCCGCCAGCATTGATGAGCTGGTACAGCGTAGTCAGTTTACCGCTGCCGAGGTTGCTTCTATGCTGCTTATTTTGGAGCTAGAAGGTGTCGTCGCATGCCAGAAAGGGCACTACAGCCGCATTAAATAACCAAATGTTACCCTGAGTAAAAAACTATTTCCTGAATAAACCCAGGTTAAATGAGACTTTTCAATGATAATAAAACAATCCGCTGTTGATGTTCTAATGTTCCTGTTTGAACGTTATCTGGACGATGACGAGCACAAAGAAACCAGCTACATCACCAATGAGCGCGTCACCATTCAGGGTCGCCTCGAAGCAATGGGGTTTCGTGACAAAGATATCAACCAGGCGTTTGACTGGCTGGAAGGTCTGGTTGACAGCCTGCACGATAACCAGCTTACGCCACTTAAAGCCACCAGCACACGCATTTATAGTGAACAGGAGAAAAAACTGATCGGCATGGAGAGCATTGGTTTTTTAAACTTCCTGGAACAAAGCGATATTCTCACTCCCGCCATCCGAGAGCGAATACTCGACCGGGTAGTTGCACTTGGACATAAGCTTGATGCTGAACAGCTAAAATGGATAATTATGATTGTGCTACACTCAGAACCTGGTTTTGACAACGCACTCGCACTGATTGAAAACTTTATGTTTGATGAAAATATCGAGCATCAATACGCTCATTAAACACCCAGGCAGCTAAAATTCCATGAGTAAAAACCTTGTTATCGTAGAGTCGCCAGCAAAAGCGAAAACCATCGAAAAATATTTAGGCAAAGACTTCAAAGTTCTTGCTTCATACGGTCATGTGCGCGACCTCATCCCTAAAGATGGCGCAATCGACACAGAAAATGATTTTTCGATGAAATACCAGATCATCGAGCGCAATGAAAAACACGTCAATAAAATCATTCAATTTTTAAAGAAAGCCGACTCACTTTACCTCGCAACTGACCAAGATCGCGAGGGAGAGGCTATTTCATGGCATTTATATGAGCTACTGAAAGAAAAAGGCCTGCTAGAAAACAAACAGATTCATCGTGTGGCTTTTAACGAAGTGACCAAACGGGCAGTACAGGAAGCCATCGCTAACCCCGGTGAACTTTCCATCAATTTAATCAATGCCCAGCAAACTCGGCGCGCACTGGACTACTTGGTGGGCTTTAACCTGTCGCCATTATTATGGAAAAAAGTACAGCGCGGGCTTTCTGCTGGTCGCGTGCAAAGCCCAGCATTACGCCTGATTGTCGAACGCGAACTGGCGATTGAAGCCTTCGACCCGAAAGAATACTGGACCATTGAAGCCGATGTTTCAAAGCACAAACAGACCTTCCTTTCTAAGCTAAACCTTTATAACTTTGAGAAAATCAAACAGTTCAGCATCACTGATGCCGACACAGCTCACGCAGCCAGAGAAGTCTTACTAAAAGAAGCCAATGGCAAACTAACGGTTAACAAGGTAGAAAAGAAAGAAAGAAAACGTAACCCTTCCGCACCGTTCACCACCTCTACCCTGCAACAAGAAGCGGCAAGAAAGCTTCGGTTTTCGACACAGCGCACCATGCGTACCGCGCAGAACCTGTATGAAGGCATCGACATTGGCGGCGAAACCGTGGGTTTAATCACCTACATGCGTACCGACTCATTACACCTTGCCGATGAAGCACTGGCTGAAATACGCGGTTTAATTGAACAACGTTTTGGTGGCAACAATTTACCCGATGCGCCACGCACCTTCAAGAACAAATCAAAAAACGCACAGGAAGCCCATGAGGCAATACGCCCGACTTCGGTTCGTCATATTCCCGAAGAAATTAAAGATAAACTAAACGCAGACCAGTTTGCTCTGTACCAGCTCATCTGGAAACGTACCATGGCCTGTCAGATGATCCACGCCACGCTGGACACAGTAAGCGTAGAGCTTGGTTGTGGCGAAGGCAACAGCTTCCGCGCTTCCGGCTCAACCATTAAATTCCCTGGCTTCATGTCGGTTTACATGGAAAGCAGCGATGATAAAAAAGCCGAAGATAACACCGAGAAGCTACTGCCGGAATTAATTCAGGGTGAAAAAATTGATTTGCTGGAAATCAGAAATGAACAGCATTTCACCGAACCACCACCTCGGTTTACAGAAGCCAGTTTAGTTAAAACGCTGGAAGAATTTGGTATTGGTCGCCCGTCAACTTATGCCAGCATCATATCAACGCTGGTGAATCGTAACTACGTTGAACTAGAAAGCCGCCGCTTTACACCCACCGATATCGGCCGTATCGTCAATGGCTTTCTCACCGAACACTTCACCAAATATGTCGACTACGAATTCACCGCTGACCTAGAAGATGAATTAGACTGCATTGCGCGTGGTGAGCACGACTGGCTACCACTGCTTAAAAAATTCTGGGCGCCGTTTAAAGAAACCGTTGATCATATCGAAGAAAACGTCAGCCGCGCGGATGTCGCCCAGTCTCGTCACATTGGCACCGATACCGAAACCGGCAAACCGGTATCAGTCCGCATGGGTCCCTATGGCCCATTTGTGCAGATCGGCGATAAAGACGATGAAGATAAACCGCGTTTTGCCAGTCTTCGTCCTGGCCAGAAGATGGCCGACATCACCATGGATGACGTTTATTTTTTGCTGCAACTACCCCGTGACTTAGGTGAAACAGCAGAAGGTGAGGCAGTGTCAAGCAACTATGGTCGCTTTGGCCCTTACGTGAAATACGCCAGCAAATTTGTCTCCATCAATAAAGAATATCAGGATAAAGACATTGACCCGTACAACATTACCTTTGACCAGGCAATGGAACTGGTTAAAGCGAAAAAAGAATTTGATGCCAATAAACACATCAAAGATTTTCCTGGCACCGACATTGAAATATTAAATGGTCGTTGGGGAGCATACATTACCGATGGTGAGAAAAACGCCAAAATCCCCAAAGACAAAGAGCCAAAATCACTAACCCAGAAAGAATGTGAAGAACTGCTGGCGGCGGCACCTTTTCGTCGTGGTAAAAAGAAAAAAGTCGCTAAGAAAAAAGTGACGAAAAAGAAAACTGCCAAGAAAAAAGTCGTCAAAAAGAAAGCCGCTAAAAAGACCACAAAGAAGAAGTCGGTAAAGAAAAAAACAGTAAAAAAAGCCAGCTAAACAAGCTGGCAAAACATTATGGCAAGTAACTTTTCCATTCGCCATGCCGTGCATATCATCAAACATGGCGGCATTATCGCCTACCCCACCGACACCATCTACGGTCTTGGCTGCGACCCTTATAATCAGCAAGCGGTCGAAAAGATTAATGCCATTAAACAGCGCCCGTTGAATAAACAATTTATTTTGCTGGCAGCAAACATTAATCAAATACGACCTTTCATTCAGATAGAAAAGGCACAGCAAAGAAGTCTGACAAAAAACACCCAGCCAACAAGCTGGATTGTTGATGCCAGCCCTGCTGCCCCGCCATGGTTAATTGGTGACAGCAACACATTATGTATTCGCATCAGCAGGCATGATGAAGTACAACGATTATGCACCGCTTTAGGACACGCCATTATCTCAACCAGCGCCAACCTGTCTGGTAAAAAACCAGCAGAAAATGCGCTCGAACTGCACCACTATTTTCATCACCATGTTGATAAAATTCTTATTGCCAATAAAAAGCAAAACAGTAAATCATCAACCATCATTCGATTATGCGATAATCAGGTTATAAGAGCGTAACCCCATTAAAAATCATTATGAACAACAACGAACCGAATATCCAGGCCGTTAAGGACTACCTGATTACACTGCAAGAAACCATTTGCAGCGCACTGGCAAAAGAAGACGGTAAAGAAAATTTTATTGTTGATGAATGGCAACGAGAAGCTGGCAATGGTGGCGGTATCACTCGGGTATTAAGTAATGGTGATGTTTTCGAGCAGGCCGGCGTCAATTTTTCTCACGTCAGTGGTGAAACATTGCCCGCATCGGCAACCGCCCATCGCCCTGAGCTGGTTGGGCGAAATTTTCAGGCTATGGGCGTGTCTTTAGTTATCCACCCTAAAAACCCAAAAATCCCCACCTCTCATGCCAACGTCAGATTTTTTATCGCCACCAAAGAAGACGAAGAACCTGTCTGGTGGTTTGGTGGCGGTTTTGATTTGACCCCTTACTACGGCAAGGATGAAGACTGCATTCACTGGCATAGCGTTTCTAAAAAAGCCTGTGAGCCATTTGGCAAAGACACCTACAAAAAATATAAAACCTGGTGCGACGATTATTTTTATATTAAACACCGTGATGAACAACGTGGTATCGGCGGGCTGTTTTTTGATGATTTAAACGAACCTGGCTTTACAGACAGTTTTGCCTTTATGCAAAGCGTTGGTGACCATTATATCGATGCTTATTTACCCATCGTGCAGCGCAGAAAAAATGAAAGTTACACTAAACAGCAGCGTGATTTTCAGCTCTATCGCCGAGGCCGTTATGTCGAATTTAACCTGGTTTATGACCGTGGCACTTTATTTGGTCTGCAAACGGGCGGTCGCACTGAATCCATTTTGATGTCACTGCCGCCGGTTGTACATTTTTCATACAACAGAACTGTTGCTGAAAATTCGGATGAACAGAAACTTTATGACTATTATTTAAAGCCGAAGGACTGGGTTTAATAACTGTTCGTGGCGGCACAATCCACGTCGCTCAATTCATGCGTCAGTCAATTCAGCTCGCTCTACCGCATTGCTAGCAGGCAGCATTGTCAACGGCACAGAGATGTAATCACCCTGTAATTTATCAACGCCGCAGACCTTCAATAAGCGCAGAATTTCTGGGCTTTCAACATATTCAGCCACGGTATAACGCCCTAAGGAGTGAGCGACATTATTCATCGCGGCGACTATCGCCCTGTCTGTTGCGCCTCTCACCATGTTTCTGACAAACTGACCATCAATTTTCACATCATCAGTGGGCAGGTTTTTTAACTGCGAGAATGAACAGTAACCCGTGCCAAAATCATCCAGTGAGAAACGGCAACCTATTTCACGCAGTTCACTAATAAAATAATTCGCTTCTTCTACATTTGCAATGGCACAAGTCTCTGTTACCTCAAAGGTTAATATGCTCGGATCAACATCATAATGCCTAATCAACGATTTTATTTTCTCCAGTGCTTGTTCACTATCTACTGTGTTGCCCGAGATATTGATTGATAAATGTATTTTATTTCTTAACTCGCCGCTGGCGGCAATTTCCTGAAGTGCCTTTTCCAACACCCACAAGTCGATATCAGTCACCAGATTAAATCGCTCAGCAGCAGGAATAAAACAATCGGGGTAATGTAAGCCACCGTCTTCATTACTCATTCGTACCAGCACCTCAAAACTATAAATTTTATCTGCAGCACTCAAATGTCGCTGCCATAAAACGCCTGCCTGCATCGGCAAGTTCATTAAATCAACATCTTCCATTGCCATGATCGGTTGATAATGCAAGATAAATCTATTTTTTTCCAGAGCCTCTTTAATGCGGGCAGACCAGTCGAAATCACTGCCCATTTCATTGCGTTCATCACTATCTTTTTCATATAAATGCGTTTGGTTTCTGCCCAGTCGCTTTGAAACCTGACAGGCAATCGCGGCGTTAGCCAATACATTACCCGCGGTGGTATTAACCTCATCCATCAACGCAACGCCAAAACTGGCATTGACCTGGTATGTTTTATCTTCATGATATACGCATAAATCTAACAGCGACATTCTTATTTCATCAGCGATAGTCACCGCTGCCTTTTCATCAACATGCTTTAAAACCAGAGCAAATTCATCACCACCAATGCGTGCCGCTATATCCTGCCGCCGCAGGCTTTTATTTAACTTCTGGCTTAAATCAATAAGCAGCTGATCACCACGCTCATGGCCAGCGGTATCATTTACATATTTAAAACGATCAAGATCAAGATACACAACCGCACTCATCATGCCAGTACGTTTTACGTTGTTAATTTCATTTTCCAGATAGTCTTCAAAGTATCGACGATTATATAAACCCGTCAAATTATCATGTGTCGCTTGCCAATGCAGCGTCTCTTCCATCATCTTACGTTCAGACACATCACGAAAAGCAATAACCGAGCCTTCTTTCTGCCCATCAATGGTGAGCGGATATAAGGTACAGTCAACAGGAATTTCTTTACCACTTTGATGCTGAAATAAAGATTCCCAGCTCTGCAGTGGATGACCAGAGTAATACGCCTCTTTCAATAAATCACGACTGTCATTTTGCTTATTTACATGGAACAGTCCTGCCGCACTGACGCCAATCAGCGCATTTGCATCGTGTAAACCTAATACTTTTAATGCGGCTGGATTCATGAAAATAATACAGCCACTTTTATCAACGCTATAAACCCCTTCCCCCACTGACTCTAAAATGGCGGCAAGGTCTTCACGCTGCCTCTCGGTAGCACGTTGCACTTCAATAAAACGCCGCAACCCTGCCAGCCGTGCAAGAAACAGTTCTTCCGCTTCGTTTTTGAACATACATTCAATAGCGCCTGCCTGTAAACAGGTGCGTATCACAGAATCCTGATATGTACCCGTAATTACCGCTGTTCGAATTCCAGTTGTACGCGGGTCATCTCGCAGCTTTTGACATAATACATAACCATTTTGTTCTGGCATAAAATAATCAACAATGGCAATGTCTATCTTTTTATCACAAGCAATGCGATAGGCTTCTTCGACTGAGTTAGCAGTCACCACTTCGTAATAGTTACGCAGTAGTAATCGCTGGTAATAAGTCCGGCTACTTTTAGAATCATCAACTAACAAAATAGTAATATTTGACGCATTACTTTCAATTTTTTTCTGCTCAATAACGGGCTCTTGCGCGTCTGGGTTGAGTATTGTCTCTAACAACGGGGCAACTTCCTGATAGTTTTCCCAGGGTATCAGTGCTGTTTTTTCGCGGGTACTTATCCAGTTAAGCAACTCAAGCTTTGCATCGTTGGATAACAAAATGACCGGCACCTCACTATATGGCTCGCGATCCAGAATAATGAGCAGCTGTTTGGACTTGTCAAAGTGTTTATAATTAGGCCAACCGATAATGATGGCATGTAATTGCTGTTCGTTAGACTGCAGTGAATGAATGGCAGAAGAAAAACTTTTTTCGCCAATCAGCTCATAATCCTGATTTCGTAACGTTTTACCCAGCATTGAACGCAAAGTAGCCGATTTTTCAATAATTAGAATTCGTTTATTTTCGGTATTTTCAGACATGCTGGGTTCTCAAATGTATTTTTTATGAGCAGTTTGGGCTAATCATGTACAGTGGGTAAGGGATAAAAAAACAGCCATTCGCGTCTATTTCGCGGCTGACTCAATTGCGGCAATAACCTTAGTCTCAATGTTCAGCAACAGCGCTTTTGCCGGACTGTCTTGCGCGATCATACCTGGGCGATTAAACAGCACCGTGGTTTTACCCTGTCGCTCGATCAGGGTGATATGTAACGGACAAAAACCCAGCATATTGGGATCCAGATTACTGACTTTATTCGCGTACCAGCCATTACAAAAAACCATGCTGCGAATTTCGTCCAACTTGTTCCGGTTATAGTCATCCCCCCATTTTTTTGAAAACCGCGCCAGGTTAGCGCCAATATTGGCTTCAAACACCACATAAAATCGAGCATCTTCCAAGTTTTTATATACTCGCTCATAAACCTCAGAAAGCGCAGCATCCACTTGCAGAATATACACACCACTATTTTTATTTTCGGCGAACACAGCAGATCCTGATAAGATTAATACCAGAAAAATCAACCACTTTTGTTTTATTATCATAATCACACCTGCCTGCAAATACCCTGTTATACCACTATAGCTTGGTCTGTTACAATATGCCTCAGTCTGATTTAAATTTTATGGAGAAGCTGTGTCCAGAACCAGTAATTTTTCAGCAACTCGGCTACGCCGTATGCGCCGATGCGATTTTTCCCGCCGTTTAATGCGCGAAAACAGCCTGTCCATCAATGATCTTATTTACCCCATGTTTGTCATTGAAGGCAACAACAAACGCGAAGCTATAGCCTCGATGCCTGGCATTGAGCGTCTCACTATTGACCTGTTACTGATCGAGGCCAAACAGTGTTTTGCGCTAGGCATCCCTGCCATCGCGCTTTTCCCCGTGGTGTCTGAAAATAAAAAATCCGACGATGCAGCGGAAGCTTATAACCCTGATGGCCTGACACAAACGACAGTAAGGGAACTAAAAAAAGCCCTGCCCGAACTAGGTGTGATTACCGATGTTGCCCTCGACCCGTTTACCAGTCACGGCCAAGACGGTTTGATTGACCGTAGTGGTTATGTGCTAAATGACGAAACCGTTGCCATCCTAGTAAAACAGGCGTTATCTCATGCCGAGGCAGGGGCAGATGTCGTTGCACCATCAGATATGATGGATGGTCGTATTGGCGCGATACGAAAAGCACTGGAAGACAAGGGCTTCATCCATACGCGCATCTTGGCGTATTCGGCAAAATACGCCTCCAGTTTTTACGGCCCTTTTCGTGATGCCGTTGGCTCGGCAAAAAATCTCGGCAGCAGTAATAAGCGCAGTTACCAGATGGATCCGGCAAACTCCGATGAAGCCTTACGTGAGGTTGAACTCGACATTAAAGAAGGCGCAGATATGTTTATGGTAAAACCTGGCATGCCCTATCTGGATATCGTTCGCCGAGTAAAAGATGAGTTTGCCATTCCCACATACGTTTATCAGGTCAGCGGTGAATACGCCATGTTAAAAGCGGCCGCACAAAATGGCTGGCTGGATGAAAAGGCCACGGTGATGGAAAGTTTACTGGGCTGCAAGCGTGCTGGTGCTGATGGCATTTTAACCTACTACGCAAAAACCGTAGCACAGTGGTTACAGCAGGAGAGCGCATCAAACCATGACCGCTGACACTGATTATTATGCTGTTTTTGGCAACCCGATAAAACACAGTAAATCACCACAAATACATCGCCTGTTTGCCGAACAGACAAAGCAGTCACTAACTTACACCGCTGAGCGGGTTAACATTGGGCAATTTAATCAGGCAGTGCAACACTTCATTGAAAACCATGGCAAGGGCTTGAATATTACCGTGCCTTTTAAAGAAGAAGCTTGGGCATGTGCCAGCCAGCGCAGTGGCCGCGCACAACGTGCTGGTGCAGTGAATACTTTAGTGGTTAAAGCCGATGGCGAATTATACGGCGACACCACAGACGGCATTGGCTTAGTGCGCGACCTTGAACGCAACCACGGTGTCCAGATAAAAAATAAAGACCTGTTAATTATCGGTGCAGGTGGCGCTGTGCGGGGTGTGATTGAAGAAATTTTGACGCAGCAGCCCGCATCACTATTAATCGCTAACCGCACTAGGGATAAAGCGGTAAAACTGGCACAGGACTTTTCTGCTATGGGCAATATTCAGGGCTGCGGACTGGATGAACTAGAGCAGTCCTGTTTTGATATCGTTATTAACGGCACATCCGCCAGTCTACAAGGTGAATTACCCATATTGCCTGACTCACTCTTTAACAGTCACAGCTACAGTTATGACATGATGTACGCCGCCCATGCCACGCCCTTTATGCGCTGGTCAACAGAGCGAGGGGCAACAGAAGTATTTGATGGATTAGGCATGCTGGTGGAGCAGGCCGCCGAGTCATTTTACCTGTGGCGTAACACTCGACCCGAAACACAAGCCGTCATCAGGCATATTCGTCAACTGCTGATAGACGACTAAACAAACTGCAATCGTGGCATAAGTTTTCGCCACGATTAATAACAATACTTCTTTCGTTTAACCTTAAAACCGCAGTTGAATCGTAACGCGTATGGCTAAAGACTAAACTGCTGAAGCTAAAGGTTTAATTACACTGAAAAACCAGCAACGAATAAACTTTATTTTTAATGAATTGCTGCGAATCCAGCAACTGAATGTCATTTTGCATTTTTTGCATTTTTTTGCGGAATAGCCATTTAATGAGACGCGTCAGCAATGGTTTCTTTTCAACAAAACGCTCGCTGGCTATCTGTAAACCGATTTGCCCACGCTCGACTAGGTCTTTGGCTAAATCCAGTGTTTTTGCCGTGGCCTGGGTAATATCTTCCTGTCTGAGCAAGCTAAAACCTTCCGCTTCAGCCTGTGATAAAAAGGCATCATAATTATGCCCACTTTTGCCCATTATACCGCTGGCGTTATTTCGTAAAAAATAGTCGCAAACCAGAAGGTAACCTTTTGTGTTTAATGACTTTTTGCTGACCTTAAACAGCTGATCTAGCTTAATGTACTGCGAAGATTCAGACATAATGATGCAGTCAAACACCTCTTCCGCCAGAAAATCTTCAAACCCGCTGTGGTGAAAACGGGCACTCAACCTAGCTTCAAATACTTTTTTCTGATTGATGTCAGGCGACAGGCCTTCTGCCTGATAATTTTTTGCTAACAGACTTTGCACCATAATACCGGTACCACAGCCCACATCCAGCACTCGGTTAACCTCATCTGGAATGCTGCTTATAATATTACTTTCAAAATCTTCCTGCACTACTTTCAGATTAGCTAGGGTAAGCTCCTGATCTGCCCAGAGACCATAATGCAGGCGTTCCAGCCCGAGAACTTCATGGTAAAAGCGTAAAGCTCTGTCGTTTTCTTTGCTCATGTGAATCCATATGATAATTTGACGTTAAACATTGCAGTATAGCGCCGCAAATCACCGGCAGTCAAAAGTGGCGGCTGGTTTGTGTAAAATGGAGCGAAGCGGAATACACAAGCCAAACGACGCTGTTGACT
>CAZMLD010000021.1:0-13725 GCA_964566975.1 uncultured Thiotrichaceae bacterium
GCTGGAAGGCTGGGTGAATGAGCCCTGGGAAGCATCATCCTGGAACCCAAATGCGATTGAGGGTTCAGCGAGGCAGGAAAAAGTGCAGGATCAGTCAGTGCAGTCTTCGGCGGCGTATTCGAGTGTGCAAACAGGCGCAATGCATAGTGAACAGCAGGCAATGCCCCAGCAGCCAGCTAGGCCTTCGCCGTTATCAAAGCTGGTGCAAAACAGCCGAACTCCAGAACAACAGGTGGGGCAGGTGAGACAGGCTGGCCGTGAGCCAGCTTCAGCAACGGCACGGCAACAAAGAACACCACCGCCTATGCATAAAAATATTATGCAAAGTCCTCGGCAGCAGCCCTGCGTTACTGAATTTTGTGGTTTAAAAAGGCCAAACTTAAATGGTTTATGGGTGGCGAAAAATGGTGAAATGTTTGGCGTTAAAAATAAGCGTTATTTATGGAGTGACGGCAAAAAACGTCATTTAACTGGGCAGCTTTTGATACAAAATGAATATTTACTGGCCAGTGTTGACGGGCATAAGAAAACTATGCGTTTTAAATATAAGTTAGCAGGTAATCACCTGTTGACCATGCAACCGGATGGCGTTATCCGTGAGTTCGTGAGAATGCCAGCTAACCAACTTGCTCGCCAGTGGTAGGTGGCAGTCATTGAGGGCAGTAATCGTGGTTTACGATACGTTTAGGGTAACATGAAAGAAAAAAGGCTGCGACGAATGCATGTTTCCCTTCTAACGGTGATAAAACTCGTTTTTAAAGCTTTAAAAACGAGTATGAATACAGTGGCACAAAAGCCCATGTTATTGATGTGAATATGAGTTACTGGTTTCCAGTACCAGATCAACTTCAAGCATGTTTTCCTGCTGCTGAGTATAAGCACGCATTTCCAGCACACCTTTGGTGTCGAGTGAAATAATCAGGTAATAAACATCTTTATAGCTGCTTTCATCAATGTCCCGTTGGGAAGGAGCTGCCCGAGAAGCTGGGTGAGAATGTACAATCGCAAATAGCCGCTGCTGCCTGTCGCGCATTTTTTTTAATGCATGTATCTGTTGCACACCATCCATTAAAAATTGGCACTCGGGTTTGTCGGCAACATTATTAACGGGGTAATAATTTTTCTGGTTTGCGCTGCTGTTACCAATTAAGCCACAAACTTCAACTTTTGGATTTTGCTGTGCATGCGCCAGAATTTTATTAATCAGAGTACGGGGCAGACAAAGTGTGTTAGTGGTTGCAGGCATAATTTAGCGGATAGTGTTCAATGTTAAGTTTTTAAACAAAAGCGCATTAGTATGTCTTAATGCGATGCTTTATAGTCACAATCGGGCTTAGGGCTTGGCAAAAAACAACTTGACAAGCCCTAAGGCTAAATGCCGCAAACGGGGCAGTTCGGGTCCTTGTTCAATTTCAAGCTTCGCCACTGTAAGGCGAGGGCATCAAATATTAACAGGCGATTTTGCAGGGTTTCACCAATACTACAGATTAGCTTGATTGCTTCTAGTGCCTGCATGCTGCCCAGTATACCAACGACAGGAGCCAGTATGCCGTTGTCGCTGCAATTTGTGTTCTCTTCACCACCTTCTGCATACAGGCAGGCATAACAGGCACTGTCTTTCTGCTGGTTATCAAACACCGTAATTTGCCCTTCATACTGAATGGCGGCAGCCGAGACCAGTGCGACCTGTTGCGTAACGCAAGCGCGGTTGATAAGAAATCGTGCTGCAAAGTTGTCCGTTGCATCAATCACGCAACGGGTTTCTTTAAACAGTGATTCAAGTTGTTCCAGATTTAACTGTTTGTTAATGCAATTAATCTGTGTTTCTGGATTGATCTTAAGTAAGGTGTTTTTAGCCGAAGTGGTTTTACTGTCACCAATACTGTTGATGTTATGCACAATCTGGCGCTGCAAGTTGCTATGATCAACTGTGTCAAAGTCAACCAGGGTTAAAGTACCAACACCAGCGGCTGCCAGATACATGGCAGCCGGGCTACCCAGACCCCCCATGCCCATAATGATGACATGCGCATTCTGTAATTGCTGCTGCCCCTCAACACCAAAATGTGGCAACATGATTTGACGGCTGTAGTGCAACAGTTGCTCGTCGTTAAAGTTGATTGTGTTGTCTGGCATGATGGTGATTGATAGCTCTGTGTTTTTGTTTATTCAGTCTGCCGGTTTAAATCTTAAAAAGTCAATGTTTTAGACACTCAAAGCAAGTCTAGCTGGTTTTTTAAGGTTAAAGTGCCAAGCTTCCTGCCGTCATTCTAGTGTGTCCTGCGAGGTCTTTTTTCTGCGTAATATGGGTAAATGCATTGTTAGCAAAACATCGTGCAACCTGTATTTTTTGATTATAGCCGTGTTCAATAATCAAATGACCGTTTGCTGTTAAATAATCTTGTGCATGTGAGCATAAATGTTCAATGTCATTCATGCCTTTGTCGCCAGAAGTCAGTGCGCTTTCGGGTTCATAACGAACATCACCGGTTAGCAGGTGAGGGTCATTATTTGCAATATAGGGTGGGTTGCTAACGATAATATCAAAACCACACTGAGCTATATGGCTAAACCAGTTACTGTGAACAAATGAGACCTTAGTTTGGTGACTGGTGTTGTTGTTTTCGGCGAGTGTGAGTGCATCTATTGATGAGTCACAGGCGGTGATTTCCCAGTCTGGTTTTTCGCAGGCAAGGGTGATGGCGATGGCACCAGTGCCAGTGCCCATATCAAGGAGTTTGATGTTTTTTTTATCGCTGAAGCCTTCCAGTATGTATTCAATCAGAGTTTCGGTTTCTGGACGTGGAATGAGTGTGCTGTTATTGACCGAAAAGCGCAATGACCAAAATTCACGGTAACCGATTAAATGGGCGACAGGGTGACCCTGCTGGCGTTGCAAAATGAGCTGCTGGTACTGTGCTAGTTGCACCTGATCCAGCATTTTTTCTGGCCACGCCAGTAAATGCGCGGTGTTGCGCTGTAGGATATGGCTTAGCAGTACTTGTGCATCCAGTTGCGCTGTCGGGCTGGATGCCGCTAACTTCTCACTCGCCTGGCGTAGAGCCTGTTGAATGTTGCTGAGGGCTGCTATCAAACCTATTCAGCAGCCAGGCTAGCCAATTGTTCTGCCTGGTATTCGTTAATCAGCGGCTCAACAACCTGAGCTAAACCGCCTTGAATAATTTCATCCAGTTTATACAAAGTGAGGTTGATGCGGTGGTCGGTTACACGACCTTGCGGGTAATTATAAGTGCGTATGCGTTCGGAACGATCACCACTGCCGACCAGACTCTTTCTGGTTTGTGCCTGCTCGGCCTGTTGTTTTTCAATTTTTGCATTCATGATACGAGACTGGAGCAGCGACATGGCGCGAGCTTTGTTTTTATGTTGTGAACGCTCGTCCTGACATTCAACCACCGTACCAGTCGGAATGTGTGTAAGGCGTACCGCAGAATCAGTCTTGTTCACGTGCTGACCGCCAGCACCAGAGGCGCGGTAAGTATCAATGCGTAAATCAGAGGCATTGATTTCTATTTGTTCAATATCGGCAACCTCAGGTAAAACGGCAACGGTGGCGGCTGAGGTATGTACCCGACCCTGTGACTCGGTTTCTGGCACACGCTGTACACGATGTGCGCCAGATTCAAACTTTAACTGTGAATAGGCACCATTGCCGATGATGCGGGCGATAATCTCCCGATAGCCGCCATGTTCACCCAGATTTTGATTGATGATTTCAATTTTCCAGTGTTTTATTTCGGCAAAACGCGAATACATACGGAACAGATCACCAGCAAAAATAGCCGCTTCATCGCCACCCGTACCCGCACGTATTTCCAGGAAGATATTGCTGTCATCATTCGGGTCTTTTGGCAGCAACAGTTTTTGCAGTTCAACTTCCAGCGCGGCTATTTTTTTAATGGCGTGTTTTTTTTCTTCTGCCGCCATTTCACGCATCTCGCTGTCGTCATCTTTTAGCATTTCCTCGGCGGCGTTTAAGTCATCACTGGCCGCGTTGTAAGCTTGGAAGCAGTTGACGACGGGTTCCAGTTGTGCGTATTCCTGTGAAAGCTCACGGAACTGATTTTGATCGCCGATAACGCCAGGGTCGGCAAGCAGACCAGCTATTTCTTCGTGGCGTTCGAGCAGGGTATGTAATTTATTGAGTATGGACTGTTTCATTCGTTGGGTTTTTTATGCTTATTATCCGTTCGGGTGTCTAAAAAAAGGTCTTGCGCGATTTCGAGTATATGGTCGCAATTGTCTTTGCTCGCTTGACGTAATTTTGTGCTGGGTTGATGTAAAAATTTATTGGTTAGGGTGTTAGCAAGAAAGTCGAGCACCTGCTCGGCATCCTGACCAGCAGCCAGTTGCTTTTTTGCTTTGTTTAGCACTTCATTGCTGAGAGTTTGCGTGTGCTGCCTGATTTGGGCAATAACATCGACTGCGCCCAGCGAGCGCTGCCAGTCTAAAAAGTGACTGACCTGAGTATCAATAATTTCACGTGCCTGCTCGGCGGCCTGCAGGCGATTTTCCATGTTTTCATTAATCACCGACTGCAGGTCATCCACGCTGTACAGATAAATGTCGTCCAGTTGATTCACTTCAGGCTCGATATCACGTGGTACCGCAAGGTCAACCATAAAAATAGGTTCATGCCGACGCTTTTTTAAAGCGCGTTCAACGGTGCCTTTGCCGATGATGGGTAGCGGGCTGGCAGTGGAAGAAATGACAATATCGCTGCGGTGTAAATGCGTGGCAATTTGTTGCAAGCTAATGGCTTCAGCAGAAAATTCATCGGCCAGTTTTTGGGCACGTTTCACGCTGCGGTTAGCAATAATTATTTTCTGTACTCCTTGTGAGTGCAAATGTCGCGTTGTTAGCTCAATGGTTTCACCCGCACCGACCAGTAAAACCGTGGTCTGTTTAAGGTCGCCAAAAATTTGTTTGGCCAGACTGACGGCGGCAAAAGCTACCGATACCGGGCTGGAACCAATGTCAGTATCGGTTCGCACCTGCTTGGAAACAGCAAAAGCCCGTTGATAAAGCTTACCCAGCAGTGGACCGATGGTGCCATTCTCATTGGCTAGCGCATAAGCATCCTTCATCTGTCCGGCAATTTGAGGTTCGCCCAGCACCATGGAGTCCAGACCGCAGGCGACTTCCATGGCATGGCGAACCGTTTCCTCATGGGCATATAAATAAAGGTGCTGTTTGATGAGTTTTTCATCAAGTGAGTGAAACTGGCTGAACCATTGAATGATTGCTTGGTCGTTACTGGTTGTAGTCACGCAATAAAGTTCAGTGCGATTACAGGTTGATAAGATGGCCGCTTCTTCCACGTGCTTAAGGTTCTTCAGGCTGACCAGGGCTTCTGGTAATGACTGCGGCGTGAACGCAAGTCGTTCGCGTAAATCAAGGGGCGCGGTTTTGTGATTGATACCAAGTGTAATCAAAGACATGGACGATACGAAGCAGAACTCTGGAGAGGAAACAGGTAATTTTGCGTGATGCTCGCACTTAACTCAAGCCAAATTAGCTAAATACCCTGAAATATTTAGTGTGTTTATGAAAAAATCTTCATTAACATCACAATTAGTCGTAGTAGTGCGTTATATTCTGTATTGAACTGGATTATTTGATGTGTCGAGATGCCAAAGATTAAGCTTAACTTACTACCCAGATTCCAAACCTACTTGCTAGGAGCTTGTCCGAGAATGGAAAACCTACTGCAAAACCGACATTTTTGCCCATTTTTCCGAACATTTTCGTTAAATAGCGGTGCTATTCGCCTCAAATGTTCGAAAAACTGGACTAAAAATCTCGATTTTTCGCTACGGTTTCCATTCTCGGGCAAGCTCCTAGCGGCTTTGCCGGTGCTGGTACTGCCCGTTGTGTTATCTTCCTGTAGTGCCCAGCCGTTGCTGGAAGATGCCGAGAGCAGCCAGCCTGAACATGGTGTTGTCATCGAGCAGGGCACTAAGGTTTTAACGCCACTGAAAAGCGAAACAACAGCAGATGCTGGTGACGCGGGCGTTGTTTCCCCTGCGCCTGTGCAAGTAAAGTCCAAACTGGATGCCGACTCGTTATTTAATCTACTGGTCGCTGAATTTGCCGGCAACATAGGCGACATAGAGACTTCGCTAGAACATTATCGGCTGGCTTCAAAATCCATTGAAGATAGCCGTATAGCGGCTCGTGCCGCTTATATCGCATTATATGGCGGCGAGTATGATGCAGCACTGGTGGCACTAGCGCGCTGGCGAGAACTGGAACCGAACGCCAATGACCTGCCTCGCATGTATGCACTTGTCTGGCTAAAATTGGGGCAACCGGAAAAAGCAGTGCCTTATATTCAGGTGCTGCTAACAAAAGCGGATGCGAATGAAGCTGATGAAGCCATGGCGGTTAAAAAGCTGCTGGCTAAAGAAGCGTCTACTGCCGATGCTTACGTGGTTTTGAAAAAATTAAATGCAGGCGCTGGGCAAAATATACATCTTCTTGTTTTGCAGTCACGTTATGCCGCGCAGCTAAAAAAATATGATGAGTCGCTGGCAATACTCGATCGGGTATTAGAAATTGAGCCTACGATGCATGAAGTGCTCATTATTAAAGCAAAAATACTGTTTTCTCAGGGCAAACATGAAGAAGCCTCAGTGCTAATCAAACAGGTGCTAATAGACTTTCCGGAAAGTATTTTTTTACGTCGGCAGTATGCACGTATGCTCGTAGAGCAGAGTGACCTGAAGGCGGCCGCTGAACAATATTCGATACTGCATGAAAAATTGCCGGATGATGTCGAGATAGCGTTAAGCTTGGCGCTGCTTCATATTGAAACGAACAACCTGGATGCCGCGGTTGTGGCACTTAAGTATTTGCTTGAAATAGATAAAAAAACCGCCATAGCGAATTATTATCTGGCAAGAATTGCACAAAGTAGAGGAAATAAAAAACAGGCAATCGCTTATTATCAGCAAGTCAACACGGGTGACTACGTTTTTGATTCTCAGCTACGCATTGGTATTTTGCTGTCTATAGGGGGTCAGCCAGAAAAAGGGCTGGCAAAACTTGAAGCACTGGGCGAGAAACACACAGACTGGAACATACGGGTAAGGGCTTACTTGGCTCAGGGTGAAGTGCTGCGTACACTCCATCGTTACGAGGAAGCGGTGCAAGTCTACAGTCGTGGATTGCAGCATAATCACCAGGATGTCAGCCTGTTATATGCGCGTGCTTTAATGGCAGTAAAAATAGACCGCTTGGATATAACAGAAGCAGACTTATTAAAGGTGATTGCACTAGAGCCGGACAATGCCGATGCGCTGAATGCCTTGGGTTACACCCTAGCAGATCGCACCACAAGGCATCACGAAGCACTGGCGTACATCAAAAGAGCGATTGAGCTGAAACCCAATGACCCGGCAATACTCGACAGTTTAGGCTGGGTAAATTATCGGCTGGGCAACATGGATGAAGCCTTAAAATGGCTGTCAAAAGCATTTTCAAAGCTCAAAGACGCCGAAATTGCAGCCCATTATGGCGAAGTGTTATGGTATAGCGGCCAGCAAGACAAAGCGCGAGAAATCTGGCGCAAAGGTAAGGCAATAGATGCCGAGCACCCAGTATTAATAGAGACGCTTGAGCGGATTAGGCCATAACAACACTGACGGCTGGTCTTGATGGGTCAGGTCCTGACCGTGACAAAATAACTGGAATTGATTAACATCACTACCAATCACACAATCACACAATATCACTGACTCCTGATTGCTTGCCCTCCATGTATAAATCTTTTACCACTACTAATCTGGTTGTTGTTCTTATCTGCCTCATCATCGCATCCTGTGCCACGGTAAAACCACCAATAACAACAGCAGAAAAAATACAGCTAGAGCCTGTTAACTGGCTGCTTGAGCAAAAAAAACGGCAACAGATTGATAACTGGGAAGTGCGAGGTCGCTTAGGTGTGCAAACAAAAACCACGGGTGGCAGCATGGATATTATCTGGAAAAATGCAGGTCAGGACTATTCTATCCGACTCATCGCGCCTCTGGGTGCGGGCAGTTATCATATTCAGGGTAGCAGTGAGTTTGCCAAGATTCGCTTCCCAGACGGGCGAATTGACAGAGTGAGTAACCTAGACCATGTTTTTTCCTCAATATTTGACATTGAGCTGCCGATCAGCGCTGTAAAAGACTGGATGCGGGGGCTGCCGAGTGAAGCCTTAACGGTGGAGAAAATTAGCTGGAATGAGCAAGGCCTGCTGGATAACATTCAACAGTCTGGCTGGAATGTGGAAATGAACAGGTACACAGGCGGTAAAGTATTAATGCCACATGCGATTTATTTGAGCCATGACGATGATAGCGAGCTGGCAGTGCGGCTGATATTAAGGCGGTGGTTAATTGACAGCGAGTAATGTTTACACAGGCGAGTGGCGCGAGTGGATGTGCTAAAACAAAAAAGCAGCGATGACAAGCAGCATGAACAGTAAAGTCTGGCCAGCACCGGCGAAATTAAATTTGATGCTGCACATCACCGGGCAACGTGACAATGGCTATCATGAGCTGCAGACGGTATTCCAGTTTATTGATTTTTCTGATGAGCTGGAATTCAAATTAAGAAATGATGACAGCCTTTTTCGTCACTGTGAAAATTTTACTGTGCCTGAAAATGAAGATATTATTATTCTGGCAGCAAAATTACTACAGGAAAATTTCCGTAGAAAAAACCCTGAGAAAAAGAAAAATCTTGGCGTAGATATCTACCTGAAAAAAAAGATTCCGATGGGTGCTGGCCTAGGTGGTGGCAGTTCAAATGCCGCAACCACCTTGGTGGCGTTAAATATTTTATGGGAAAAGCCATTTTCGCTGGATGAGCTTGCCGATATGGGGCTGCAATTAGGTGCAGATGTTCCGGTTTTTGTGCGCGGCTTCGCTGCTTTTGCTGAAGGTGTGGGTGAAAAATTAACCCCGTATTCGCCACCGATGAGCTGGTATTTGGTGCTGGTTCCGCCGGTACATGTGTCAACAAAAGAAATTTTTTTGAATTCGCAATTGACAAGGGATTGTTCTACCATCAAAATATGCGACCTTTCACGGCGTGAGTGGCAGAATGTATGTACACCGGTAGTGATTAAAAATTATCCTTTAGTGTCGCAAGCTATTGAAATTTTGGGAGAATATTCCAAGGCTCGTATGAGTGGTACAGGTGCTTCGGTATTTTTAAGTTTTCATACCAGGGCGCAGGCAGAGGATGTTTTGCAACAGATAAGAGAAAATCCGGTAGTAAAACCCTGGGTTAGCTTCGTTGCGAAAGGTTTAAATCAATCGCCGCTGCATCATTTACTGGCGTGTCAGGGCAGAAGTCAGTTGTTATTTGAGTCAAAACAGTGACTAAAATATAGCAACTGCTTAGCGATTACGGGATGCGAACATGCGCAGATTTTATATAAATCACTTGCGCAAAATAAGTAATAATAGATTTATAATTTTAGATTTATAATTTTTGGGCCGTCGCCAAGCGGTAAGGCACCAGGTTTTGATCCTGGCATGCGCAGGTTCAAATCCTGCCGGCCCAGCCAATTTACAATAGCTGACTATGGTGTTTTGTAGTTAGATTAAGACATTGTCAAAACGGAAAACGACAACAGTGCATGACTATGCGCACAAGCAGGAGCGTTTTCTGAAAACCGTAACTACGGTACGCTCTCCATCATTATTCATCATGACTACTGTTTAATACGAGATAGGCAAAGTGAACCAATACGTCGATAGCGGGTTGATGATATTCGCGGGTAACGCCAACCCTGAGTTAGCACAGCGTATTGCTGAGTTGCTAGGAACACGTTTAGGCAAAATCAGCATGGAAACTTTCAGTGATGGAGAAATCTGCGCTGAAATAATGGAAAACGTACGGGGTCGTGACGTATTCATTATCCAGCCAACCTGCCAGCCATGTAATGACCACCTGATGGAGCTCATGGTGATGATTGATGCAATGCGTCGCGCTTCGATCAGACGGGTGACGGCGGTGGTGCCATATTATGGTTATTCACGCCAAGACCGTAAGCCACGCTCAGCCCGTGTGCCGATTACCGCAAAAGTGGTGGCGAATATGCTGGCAAGTGTAAAGCTAGATCGTTTGTTAACGATTGATTTACACGCAGATCAAATTCAGGGTTTTTTCGATCTGCCGGTTGACAATGTTTACGCTTCACCGATTTTGTTAAAGGATATCTGGCAGAAGGACCATGCAGATTTACTGGTGGTCTCACCCGACGTTGGTGGCGTAGTCAGAGCCAGAGCACTGGCTAAACGCTTGGGCGATGCTGACCTAGCGATTATTGACAAACGTCGCCCTAAAGCCAATGTGTCTGAAGTGATGAATATTATCGGTGATGTAACGGGCAAAAATTGTGTTATCGTCGATGACCTAGTAGATACTGCTGGTACCCTGTGTAAAGCAGCAGGTGCTTTAAAAGATCAGGGTGCGATCAGTGTCTCAGCTTATTGCACACACGCTGTTTTGTCTGGTAATGCCATTAACAATATTAAGCAGTCTGCACTGGATGAACTGGTGGTGACCAATACCATACCGCTGTCTGAAGAGGCGCAGAAGTGTGATCGAATTCGTCAGCTATCGGTGGCAGAGATGCTGGCTGAAACCATACGACGGATTCATAAAGAAGAATCCGTCAGCGAGATGTATATTGATTGATGCCCGTGTAACATAACCGTTGTACGCTATCAAAAACTGGGTGACTTGCGTCACCAAAGCAGAAGTTTGCTGAATGTTTCATTTGGTCGCGAATGAAACTAATTTTTATTATTTGGAGATAACCATGAGTTTAGAATTAAATGCTACCTTGCGTGGCGACAAGGGGAAAGGTGCGAGCCGCCGCCTGCGTCATGCAAACATATTTCCTGCTATCGTATACGGTGGCGACAAAGACCCCGTATCCATTACCCTGCAACAAAAAGACATCCAGCATAAACTGCCGGACGAAAGCTTTTATTCACAGGTGCTGTCACTCAATATCGAGGGCAAGGCAGAAGATGTTCTGATACGTGATATCCAGCATCATCCTTATAAAATGCAGGTGATGCATATGGACTTTATTCGTGTTGATGCGAAAAAAGTCGTGCATATCTATTCGCAGTTGCACTTTATCAACGAAGAAATTTCACCGGGTATTAAATCTGAAGGCGGTGTTGTTAACCATGTGGTGACTGAAGTTGAGCTGGAATGTCTGCCTAAAGACATCCCTGATTACATCGAAGTTGATCTTGCTGACATGCACCTTGGTGATATTATTCATTTATCTGACCTGAAACTGCCCGACGGTGTTGTGGTGCTAGCACTAAAACAAGGTGAAGAACATGATACCGCCGTTGTTGGCATGCATGCCCGTAAGATTAGTGCAGAAGAGGAAGATGAGGCAGTTGATGCACCAGCACCAACACCGACAGCGGGAGACAGTGAAGACAGCGCTCAGTGATAAAAGTCAGTAACACTGCTGAGAATGATTATGGCAGTTAGGTCAATAGATCTTAAAGTTATTGTTGGGCTGGGTAATCCTGGTACCAAATACAGCAAAACCCGGCACAACGCCGGGTTTTGGTTTGTTGACGAAGCGGCAGATAAATACTCGATAAGCTTTCGCACAGAGAAAAAATTCTTTGCTGAAGTGGCAAAGGTCTCAATCTCAGGCAAGGATATCTGGTTATTAAAACCCGATACCTTCATGAATCGAAGCGGGCAGGCGGTACAAAGCTTGCTGTCATTTTTTCGTATCACCGCTGAGCAAATACTGGTGGTGCATGATGAAATTGATTTACCTGCTGGAAGCGCCAAATTAAAAACCGGCGGTGGTCATGGTGGGCATAATGGTCTACGTGACATTATTAGTCAGTTAGGTTCAAAAGATTTTCACCGCCTACGAATCGGCGTTGGTCACCCTGGAAGCAAAGATCAAGTGGTTGATTATGTATTGCACAAGCCCTCCGTTGATGAGCAGATATTGATTGATCAAGATATCAATGATGCGGTTAGTGTGTTACCGGATCTGGCATCAGGCGCATTTGAACAGGCAATGCAAACATTGCATAGTAAATAATTTCCGCATGTTTTCCTTTGCGGGCAAATGTTTTTTTATCGTTATCCAGGAGTAATCAGTGGGTTTTAAATGTGGCATTGTTGGCTTGCCCAATGTTGGTAAATCAACCTTATTCAATGCATTAACCAAAGCCGGCATACAGGCTGAAAACTATCCATTTTGCACCATAGAGCCTAATGTTGGTGTGGTGCTGATGCCAGATACTCGTCTGGATAAACTGGCAGAAATTGTTCAGCCTAAAAGTGTCGTGCCTACTTCAATGGAATTTGTTGATATTGCCGGCCTCGTTGCCGGTGCCTCAAAAGGTGAAGGCCTGGGTAATAAATTTCTGGCTAATATTCGTGAGACAGATGCCATCGCACATGTGGTTCGCTGTTTTGATAATGACGATGTCATCCACGTCGAGGGTAAGATCGACCCCATGAGTGACATCGATATTATCGACACCGAGCTGGCTCTTGCCGACCTTGAGTCCGTTGACAAAGCCGCGGATAAAGTAGGTAGAGTCGCCAAAAGCGGTGACGCCGATGCCAAAGCAAAATTTGCACTACTCGAAAAAGTGTCTGCACAGCTAAACGAAGGTCAGCCCGTACGCGCCATGGGCCTAGGTGAAGATGACTTAGAAACACTGTATGATTTGCACTTGTTGACCGTAAAGCCAGTGATGTACATTGCCAATGTCAGTGATGATGGCTTCGAAAACAACCCTTATCTGGATCTTGTAAGGCAACGCGCAGCGGATGAAAATGCGGTAGTTGTTGCCGTGTGTGCTGCTATAGAAGAAGAGCTGATCGAACTGGAAGCAGACGAAGCCAAAGAATTTCTTGACGAAATAGGTCTGGATGAACCCGGTTTAAACCGCGTCATTCGTGCGGGCTACAAATTACTGGGTTTGCAGACCTATTTCACCGCAGGGGAAAAAGAAGTCCGAGCCTGGACCGTCGCAATCGGTGCAACTGCACCTAAAGCTGCAGCCGTTATTCATACCGATTTTGAAAAAGGTTTTATCCGTGCAGAAACCATCGCCTATGTCGATTTTGTGGATAACAATGGTGAACAGGGTGCCAGGGAAGCGGGTAAGTTACGCGTTGAAGGTAAAGATTACATCGTGCAGGATGGTGATGTCATGCATTTTCGTTTTAACGTCTAATACTAAAAGCCGTCATTCTACGATAGAAAATAGTTTGCTTGGGTGATGTTAGTCTTCGCTAAATGTTGACATTAAGTCAATAAAACGGGAAAATCCCCGACCTTCATAAAATGTTGAAAGTTGTCTATTTAGGCGGTTTTAGCAAACAGTTGAATATGCAGTTCATCGGGCTAGAGGCAATATCTATAAAAGGTATTTGCTTAAGAAGAAGAAAAAATATTGGGGTTTTCTTCTGAAAAATGTACTGAAAAAACCAGGTTCGTGCCGATTTTCCTGATCGTTACTGATGCCTGTACTCAATATTGAAAAATATAATGGTCATGTAGCTCAGCTGGTTAGAGCACGGCATTCATAATGCCGGGGTCGGTGGTTCAAGTCCACCTATGACCACCATATACATATACGAGGACTTCCGAGGAAGTCCTTTTTTGTGCCTGAAAACAACTGCTTACCTTGT
>CAZMLD010000022.1:0-11265 GCA_964566975.1 uncultured Thiotrichaceae bacterium
GAACATGCAGGAATGACGGAGTAAGTAACTTTGGTATTTCTAGGTTACAATAAAAGTCCACTCAATATGGCATAGACCCAAAAAATGTGATGCCAGCTAATGCAAAATTATCAGGGAGTGTTATAAATTTCACCTTGAAGCGCTTATGGTTTTACTGAGAATCAATAACAGCTTCAACTTGCTCTACTTGGTCTAAGTTATTAATAAATCACTATATAGCGACTCTGTCACTCAGCATAAAACTGGCATTTCGGGTATAATATGCGCCTTTATTATTATTGAGGAATGCCTGTGCTTGAGTCTTATCGTCAACATGTCGCCGAACGTGAAGCGGAAGGTTTACCACCATTAGCTCTTGATGCCAGCCAAGTTGCGGCGCTGGTAGAACTGATTAAAAACAACCCCACTGGCGAAGGCGAAATGTTAGTGGATTTGCTAGTAAACCGAGTTCCACCTGGTGTCGATCAGGCTGCTTATGTGAAAGCGGCTTTTTTAACGGATGTAGCGAAAGCAGATTGCAGCTGTGACTTGATTAGCCCTGTTCGTGCCACGCAGATACTGGGTACCATGTTAGGTGGTTACAATATTCAGCCATTGATCGATTTGCTGGATAATGAAACGACGGCTGATGCAGCAGCAAGCGCGTTATCTCACACCTTGCTGATTTATGATGCGTTCCACGATGTTGCTGAAAAAGCTAAAACCAATGCTGCTGCCAGCAGGGTGATTCGTTCATGGGCCGATGCAGAATGGTTTACCTCTAAACCTGCACTTGCCGAAGAAATCACGGTTACCGTTTATAAAGTACCGGGTGAAACCAATACCGACGATCTATCACCTGCGACAGAAGCCTGGAGTCGTCCGGACATTCCGTTACACGCCAAATCCATGTTGATTAAAACCATGGACAAACCGCTGCAAACCATCGCCACTTTAAAAGAAAAAGGTCATACTATTGCCTATGTGGGTGATGTTGTTGGCACTGGTTCTTCTCGAAAATCAGCGATAAACTCCGTGTTATGGCATATGGGGAAAGACATCCCGTTCGTGCCAAACAAGCGTCAAGGCGGGGTTGTTCTAGGCAGTAAAATTGCACCGATATTTTTTAATACAGCCGAAGATTCGGGTGCATTGCCGATTGAGTGTGATGTGTCTGCCATGGAAACGGGCGATATTTTACGCATTCGCCCTTTTGACGGTGTTATTTTGTCTGAGAGTGGAAATGAAATTTGCCGGTTTAAGTTAAACCCGGCAACCATGGCGGATGAAGTTCGTGCCAATGGTCGTATACCGTTAATTATTGGCCGTGGGTTAACCGATCGTGCTCGTGATTTTTTAAACGAGGGTAGCTCTGATGTATTCCTTAAACCACAGGTAGGCAGTGACACTAAAAAAGGTTTCACCCTGGCGCAAAAAGTTGTTGGCCGTGCCTGTGGCGTAGCGGGTGTTCGCCCAGGCACTTACTGCGAACCAAAAATGACCACCGTCGGCTCGCAAGATACCACCGGTGCGATGACGCGTGATGAATTAAAAGAACTGGCTTGTCTGGGTTTCTCTGCCGATCTGGTGATGCAAAGTTTTTGCCATACTGCCGCCTATCCCAAGCCCGTTGATATTACCTTACAGCACGATTTGCCCGACTTTATGCAAACCCGCGCTGGTGTTGCTTTACGCCCAGGCGATGGCATTATTCATTCGTGGTTAAATCGCATGATATTACCCGACACCGTTGGTACTGGCGGCGATTCGCATACGCGCTTTCCAATGGGCATTAGTTTTCCTGCTGGCTCTGGGCTGGTTGCCTTTGGCGCGGCGCTCGGTGTTATGCCGCTGGATATGCCCGAGTCGGTACTGGTGCGTTTTAAAGGAGAAATGCAACCGGGCATTACCTTGCGTGATCTGGTTAACGCCATTCCCTATGTTGCCATCCAGAGAGGCTTATTAACGGTTGAGAAAAAGGGCAAGAAAAACGTATTCAATGGACGTGTGTTAGAAATAGAAGGCTTGCCAAATTTAAAAGTCGAACAGGCGTTTGAATTATCCGATGCCTCAGCCGAACGCTCTGCCAATGGTTGTACCGTGCACCTTGCTAAAGAGCCTATTATTGAATACATTAACTCCAATATCACCCTGTTAAAATGGATGATTAGCAATGGTTATGAAGATAAACGCACACTAGAACGCCGCATTATAGCCATGCAAAAGTGGCTAGATAAGCCTGAATTACTGTCACCGGATGCCGATGCCGAATATGCACAAATTATCGAAATTGATTTAAATGAAATTAAAGAACCCATACTGGCCTGCCCTAATGACCCAGATGATGTAAAAACCTTATCCGAGGTTGCCGGTGTGAATATTGATGAAGTCTTTATCGGCTCGTGTATGACCAATATTGGTCACTACCGGGCAGCGGGTAAAGTGCTGGAAAGCGTTTCCAGTCTGCCGACACGCATGTGGATAGTACCGCCAACAAAAATGGACGAACGTCAGCTCATGCAGGAAGGGCTGTACAATATTTTTGGCCGTGTTGGTGCGCGTACCGAAATTCCTGGCTGTTCCCTTTGCATGGGTAACCAAGCGCGGGTGGCAGATAATGCCACCGTGATTTCTACCTCAACACGTAATTTCCCCAATCGTTTAGGGGATGGCGCGGATGTTTATTTGGCATCAGCCGAACTAAGTGCGGTAGCGGCGACCCTTGGGCATATACCCAGTGTGGCGGAATACATGAACGGGGTGAAAGATATAGAGCCGATGTCTGCTGATATTTATCGTTACCTAAATTTTCATTTATTGCCAGAATATCAGGATGTGGCCGATGAAGTGAACGTTGAGTTTTCATGACACCGTGTTTTTGGCAAAGTATGAAATCAACATCAGCATAAAAGTACACTATGAAATAAAAGATATAGACATCTATAATCTTGGGCATTATTCACGGTAAACGCTTACTGGAATCTGTTGAGCGATTTAATCAATCCGAGTAGCCAAACGCATCACCTGTATAAATACTCACACATAGTAGCGCAACGCCTAATATGGGTAATCAAGCACGGATAGCAGATAATACCATCGTGGTTTTAACCTCTTGAATCCATGTTCAACACGTAATTTTCTTTCAGTTAAGGCTAAGTATGGATCTGGCTGCTGAGTAAAAAAAGAGCGGTTGTTGAATTTGACAATTATCAAAAAGAGTGTCTATACTCCCTGCTCTTGCTACGGGAGGACACTAATGTCAAAAAACGATGATACTAAAGATTCAAAAAATAATAATACCAAAGACGACCTGCACAGTTACTTTTCTGCCAACCCTGAGAAAGCCGACAAAGAGTTTTTTGGTCGGGTTTCTCACTCAGATCGACGTGGATTTTTGAAAAAAGCCGGGCTAACCACCATGGCTGTGATGGTTGGCGCAACCATTCCGTTCCATCGCAATATGCCGATGGGGATGATGCCGGCTGCCTTAGCCAGCGAGAACGTACTGGTCGGAAAAGACGGGCTGACCCTGCTCAATGACCGCCCAGTAAACGCCGAGACCCCGCCACACCTGCTGGATGACGCCATTACCCCGACCGCGCGGCACTTCATCCGCAACAATGGTATCGTGCCCTTCGATATGAACCCCGATACTTGGGAATTGACCATTGACGGCTTTGTCGACAACCCGATGAAATTGAGCATCGCCGATCTTCGCGAGCAGTTCGAGGTGCATACGATGGCACTGTGGATGGAATGCGGCGGCAATGGTCGGTCGTTCTTTGATCCGCCCGCCAGGGGAAACCAGTGGACATATGGAGCCATTGCCTGTTCCAAATGGACAGGGGTATTGCTGAAGGATGTTTTGAAAAAGGCTGGGGTGCAGTCAAATGCAGTCTATACCGCGCATTATGGCACCGATATACACCTGTCCGGCGATGCTACTAAACTTCCTCTGTCGCGTGGATTGCCCATCAAGAGCGCCACGACTTCGGACTCAATCATGATCGCTTTTGAAATGAATGGCGACGCGTTACATCCGATGAACGGCGCGCCGTTGCGTCTAGTGGTGCCGGGTTTTCCTGCCTCCACTGCTCATAAATGGATGAACCGGATCGAAGTGCGCGACATTGTGCATGACGGAGCCAAAATGGGCGGTCAGTCCTACCGAGTGCCCAATCGCCCCGTTTACCCTGGTGAAAAGGTGGATAACGCCGATATGATCATCATGGAGCACATGCCGGTGAAATCCCTTGTGACCTTTCCAGCTAATGGTGCCAAGGTCGGGATGGAAACCGAAGTGCGGGGTCACGCATGGGTTGGACACCGAACCGTGACCAGCTTGGATATATCAGTGGATTTCGGTGCGACTTGGCAAAAGGCGGAACTGGACGATCCGGTGAACCCTGGTGCCTGGCAGAACTGGCGCACCAAGGTGTCATTCCCGCGCGGGGTCGGGTATTACGAGGTTTGGGCTCGGGCAACCGACAGTGAGGGCGACATGCAACCGCATGCGTGGGACTGGAATCCGCGGGGGTATTGGAACAACACCATGCACCGCGTCGGTCTTATGGCCAGCTAAGACTGCCAACCAAGTAAAGAGAGTGGAGGCGATCAGTGATGGTCGCCTCTTTCTTTCGAGAGGAAAACAATGAAAAAAATACTGACTATATTGGCTGTCTCAGGGATATTTGCCCTTTCCGGCGGCTTATTTACCCAAAATACCGCACAAGCGGAAGCGCAAGAAAAAAAACCAGAATTTGGACTTTTTTTTGTGGCGCCTGGTGTCAAGAACACCTATTACAATTGCATTCGCTGTCACTCGGAACGCATTATTATTCAGCAAGGTCTGAGCCGAGAGGGATGGGATGAAATGCTGGATTGGATGATCGAAGACCAGGGCATGGGCGAGTTGGATGATCTAATCAGAGCTGAAATTCTTGATTACTTAGCCGCCCATTACAATATAGACCGCCCGAATTTTCCGACCAACTGACTGTTAGCGTTCAGGCGCACCCAGACTTTTGGCTGGCGTTTTAGAACGCAGCATTTAATTGGCTCAGAACTGCCCGCCTTTAGCGTCTTTTTCTTTCAGCGGTAATAATACAATTGACAGCGCCTCCTAGGAGGCGTTGTCTTTTTATCCAATGTCAGAATATGGTTTGCAGCCATCTTCCTGCGATAAAACATCAGGGCATCGCTATAATCGCCGCTATTTTTTGTCAGTTTCGGCATGCTTTAATGGCATTATCCTAAAAAATTAGTTTGAGAGACCTCTGCATAACTCAAGCACAAATTAAAATGGCGTGTATTTCTAGCATTTCCGCCAAAATATCGCGCAATAGCAAACTATTACGCTCAATTTTTCCAAAAATACTAAAAAAATTATCTCATTTTTCTTTGCACCTGAGTTATGCTGAGATCTCTAATCAATAATAATTTATAGACTATGCTAAATCCAAAACTTATTCGCTCTGATATTCATACTATTGCCGCGCAACTTAAAAAAAGAAATTTTGAACTTGATGTTACCACCCTGGAAAACCTAGAAAATAAACGCAAGGCATGTCAGGTTGAATCGGAAGATTTACAAAGGATAAGAAATACAAAATCAAAATCAATTGGTAAAGCCAAAGCTGCTGGTGAAGATATTAAACCTTTACTCGATGAAGTGGCCGGTCTGGGTGAAAAACTGGATGCAGCAAAGTCTGAACTGGCGGTAGTACAGCAGCAGATGGATGCTATTTTGATGGGCATTCCTAATTTATTGCATGACTCTGTTCCTGTTGGCAACGATGAAAATGATAACGTAGAAATTAGACGTTGGGGTGAACCAAAAACATTTGATTTTGAAGTGAAAGATCACGTTACATTGGGTGAAAAAGGGGGAGCAGAAAGTCGTTGGCTGGATTTTGGCTGGTTGGATTTTAAAACTGCAAGCAAATTAACCGGCTCACGTTATGTGGTGATGCATGGCCAGATGGCAAAACTGCACCGCGCCCTTATTCAGTTTATGCTTGATGTGCATACTAACGAGCACGGTTACACGGAAGTTTATGTGCCTTATATTGTTAACAGCGAGAGCCTTCGTGGTACTGGCCAGTTGCCCAAATTTGAAGAAGATTTGTTTTGTGTTGATAAAGAAGCCGGGCATTACTTAATCCCCACGGCGGAAGTACCGATCACCAATATGGTGCGCGATGAAATACTCGATGCTGGGCAGTTGCCTTTAAAACTGACCAGCCATACCCCGTGTTTTCGTTCAGAGGCGGGCTCTTACGGTAAAGATACCCGAGGCATGATTCGACAACATCAGTTTGATAAAGTCGAGATGGTACAGATGGTAAGCGCTGATAACGCCTGGCAGACATTGGAAGAATTAACCCTGCATGCAGAAGCAATATTGCAAAAACTGGAATTACCTTACCGCACCGTTATTTTATGCAGTGGCGATGTGGGTTTTTCTGCGGCAAAAACCTATGACATTGAAGTCTGGTTGCCAGGTCAGCAGGCATACCGAGAAATATCCTCATGCAGTTGTTTTGGTGATTTTCAGGCAAGAAGAATGCAGGCACGTTGGCGTAATCCGGAAACGGGTAAACCTGAATTATTAAACACAGTCAACGGCTCGGGGCTGGCAATTGGCCGCACCCTAGTCGCGGTGCTTGAAAACTATCAACAGGCGGATGGCAGCATAGTGATACCCGATGTTTTAAAGCCCTATATGGCTGGTGTGGAAAAGCTACAGGCATAATTTTTTGCAACCAGACTCAATGGGTGTCCTGAATTCAAGCTAACAAAAAATAACGACAGTGCTTTAATTTGCCTCATTCGCATTGAGGCAACGAGATAGCGATTATATGGTAGACGCATGGCTATGCAGTGAGCAACAAATTCGATAAAAATAAGCCTCTGGTTTTCTGCCAGACACTATATTGCTATGCAAAATCTGCCTGACAAACTTTACCATGTCGCATCTATCGTTCAGCTCGAACAAATCGCCATCAATCAATTTGGCATTGCCGCCTTTACCTTAATGCAACGCGCAGGCAAAGCGGTTTTTACTGCCATGCAAACGCAATACCCGAAATGTAAAAAAGTGCTGCTGCTATGTGGTGGAGGCAATAATGCTGGAGATGGTTATGTTATCGCTAAACTGGCGAAGCAGGCGGGCTACCAGATTTGTGTTGTCAGCTTAATTGATACCAGCAACTTAACTGGCGATGCCATGCTTGCCTATCAGGAGTGGTTAACGGTGGGCAACAATAATGAAATGGATGTCGCGTTAATTGATGATGCCGATATTATTGTTGATGCACTATTTGGCACTGGGCTTAAACGCGAAGTTGGTGGTGTCTGGGCGCAGTGGATACAAGCTGTTAATGCATCGCTAAAACCGATTATTGCCGTTGATATTCCTTCTGGGCTGATGGCTGATAGCGGCGTCATTTCTGGTTGTGCCATTCGGGCAGCATTTACCGTCAGTTTCATCGCCTTAAAGCAGGGCTTGTTCACTGCACAGGGGCAAGATGTGTGCGGCGAAATAATATTTGATGATCTTGCTGTGCCAGCAGAAGTGTATCAGCAGCTTAATAGTAATACACGATTAATAACCGAGATTGATTATTCCTTGCTGCCAAAACGCAAAGCCTCGTCCCACAAAGGGCACTTTGGTCATGTGTTAATTGTTGGTGGTAATACGGGTATGCCCGGTGCGGTGATACTCGCTGCACAGGCCGCTTTGCGTACAGGAGCTGGTCTGGTCACCATTGTCACGGTAAGAGATAACCTTGCCGCGATTGCTTGTGCCGTGCCAGAAGCGATGGTCAGAACCTGTGATGCAAGCACATTATCTGAAGTATTTACTGCGTCATTAGTCAATAGTGTGACACACATAGCGACAGGTATGGGCTTAGGTCAGGATGACTGGTCGCGGACAATACTGCGTCACTGTGTCAGCTTGAATAAACCGATGTTAATGGATGCTGATGCATTGAATTTGATCGCGCAGTTAAAAATACGCATTAAATCTTCTTTAGTCATCACCCCGCATCCGGGTGAAGCTGCCCGACTGTTATCGCAGAAAACGCCATTAAATAGTGCTGACATTCAGCAAAACCGTTTCGATGCAGTAAAAAAATTACATCATCTGTTTAACAATGCCGAGTCCTGTACGGTTGTATTAAAAGGTTCGGGCACGTTGGTTTTTGATGGTAAAACATTAAGTGTATGTGCAAAAGGAAATGCAGCAATGGCCGCGCCAGGCATGGGTGATGTGCTCAGCGGTATTGTTATTGCTTTACTGGCGCAGGGTATTAAAATTAGTGATGCAGTGCCATTGGCAGTCTGTTTACACGCGGCGGCGGCACAATCGGTAACACAGCATAAAACACGTGGTTTGCTGGCTTCCGATGTAGTCAGGGCGCTGCCTGCGGTGTTGTTATAAATATCGGTACAACGAACGAAACAACGAACGAAGCAAAGTGGACAACAAATAGTGAACAAACAAATTTTCCTTGCTGATGAAATACAGCAGATAGCCTTAGCCAAAAAAGTTGCGTTACATCTGCATTCGTCATTTGTGATGTTATTACAGGGCGATCTTGGTGTCGGCAAAACCACCTTTGCCAGAGGCTTTATCCACGCCAGTGGTTTTGACGGCGTGGTTAAAAGCCCAACCTATACCCTGGTTGAACCTTATCCAATCAGCCACGGTCGTACCTGTTACCACTTTGACCTGTACCGTATCGCTCATCCAGAAGAGCTGGAATTTATCGGCGCCAGAGATTATTTTAATGAGACTGATGTCTGTTTAGTGGAATGGCCTGAAAAAGCAGAAGGTTTTTTACCCGCTGCTGACTGGGTTTGTGCCTTTAGCCATCATAAAAAAGGCAGGCATTTAATTATTTCAGCGTCAACGAACAAAGGTAAAGACTTGATGTTACAAGTCTTTTCTAAATCCGACTAGAGGAAAGTGCTGTATCTATATAAAAACAATGAAAAAATGCTTGCATTATTTTTTAGTTTTGCCACAATGGTCTTAACTTAAGTGGGAATTTATCAGCAATTTATAAGTACTGCTGCGGTGATAATACACTTGCAGCACGGGCTATTCATAACAGGGTTATCAAGAAAAAATGGAAACAGATCGCCGAAAATTTATAAAAGGTTTAGCAGGGCTTAGTACGCTGGCAGCTTCTGTTCTGCCTGGTGTGTCACTGGCAAACGCACCTACCGCCAAAATACAGGATATTCGTCTTTCAAAAAACAAGGGCTATATACGGGTGGTTTTTGACCTCGATGCTATCGCCGACCATTCTTTATTCTCACTACATGAACCTGAGCGTCTGGTGCTTGATATTAAAAATGCAAAAATGTCACATGGTATGGTGGACAGGCTACAGGCAGACTCCCTGATTCGAGGTGTACGAAGCGGTGTTCGTAATAAAAATGACTTGCGCGTGGTGTTTGATTTAACTGAAGCGGTGAAACCGCGCAGTTTTATGCTCACGCCTTCTGGCAAGTCTGGCTATCGGCTGGTTATCGATCTGCATGATAGTAACAGGCAGAATGAGCAATCTGCCAGCGTACAAAAAACAAAAAAACGTGATGTTATTGTCGCCATTGATGCAGGTCACGGGGGGCGTGACCCTGGTGCGATAGGTCACTCAGGTACCCATGAAAAAGTCATCACCCTGCAGATAGCCAAACGCCTTGAGAGACAAATTAACCAGCAGCGTGGTATGCAGGCGGTGCTTATCCGTAAAAATGATCGCTTTATGGGCTTACGTGCGCGTATACAAAAGGCGCGTGATTATAATGCCGACATGATGATCTCATTGCATGCCAACTCATTTACCGACCCGCGCGCTCGTGGTTCGTCCATTTTTGCCTTATCGGTAGGTGGTGCCAGCTCGGAAAGAGCCAGAATGTTAGCAAAACAGGAAAATGGCGTCGACTTACTGTTTGGCAACCTAGACGTATCGTTCGCGGTTGAAGACAGAATGGTAAAAGAAGTCTTGTTTGACTTATCGTTGACTGGCACTATTGAATCAAGCTTGGATATCGGTAGTGAAATTCTGAATCAGGTTAAAACCGTCAGTCGCGTACACAAAAAACACGTACAGCAGGCAGGGTTTGCGGTATTAAAAGCACCTAACATTCCTTCGGTTTTGTTTGAAACCGCATTTATCTCAAACCCAAGAGAAGAGAAAAAATTGCGTAGCTCGTCGCATCAGCAAAAGCTGGCAAAAGCCATTACTCGTGGTGTGAATAAATATTTTGCTCGCAAAGCACCACCAGGCACCTGGCTAGCAGCCTCAAACGCAGAGCATTTTACACACAGTGGTGATAATGCTAAAACAATGGTATAAATTAACAAGGTAAAAAAAACGGTTTGCGTGTGCGTAATACCGTGTATGTGAATAACCTGATGGCAGGACAGGTGATGAAAATTCCCGTGAGTTAAAATGTGATAATAACAATAATAAAAATGCTTACGGAAAGCTGCCAATGACCCTGAACAGGGTCATTTTTTTGCCTGCACTGTTTTTATTTTTTAGCGGTGACTAGGCTCTGTCTCACCCGTTGTCAGCATTAAATAGTGGTTAATAGAGCTGTTTGTGGATAGATGAATTTGCAGTTAGCTGTGTTCAGTTGTAAGTTAACATGATGAAAACCCATCGACTGTTTTTTGCTCTCTGGCCTTCGGTGCAGGTCAGGCAGGCTATTGTTGAAAATTTTTCTCAAGCTCTGCCAACACCGCCGCCAACGCCTCCGCCATTGAAAATAGCGCGTCCAGTGCCGCCGCATAATCTACATGTGACCTTGCATTTTATTGGTTCGGTTAGCGCGGATGAAAAGCATTGCCTGCATGTGGCCGCGCAAGGACTGACTGAACCAGCAGGTGTTAGCCATTTCGATCTTAATTTTAACTGTTATGGTCATTTTCCCAAGGCAAAAATAGGCTGGATGGGGATGCAGAAGATACCGATAGAACTCATGCAGTTACAACAAAACCTGGCGGTTGCCTTATCCACCTGTGCTTACCAGCCTGACAAGCGCGTTTACCGCCCTCATCTCAGTTTGATGCGAAAATGCATCCGTCCTGTGGTGGCGCAGCAAGCCTTTTCTATCCGCTGGCAAGTCGACGAGTTTGTACTGGTGGAATCCATACCGGGGGAGTCGAGTGTGAACTACCGAGTTATTGAAAGGTATCCGTTATAACATTAGCGCCAGTTAGCAATATTTTCGGCTAACAAAAACTTTTTTACGATAAACTGCGTG
>CAZMLD010000022.1:11365-13515 GCA_964566975.1 uncultured Thiotrichaceae bacterium
TTGCTGATATGACAACAAATAATCGAATTCTAGCGATGCCAGTACAACTGGTAAACCAGATTGCTGCTGGTGAGGTAGTTGAGCGTCCGGCTGCGGTAGTTAAAGAGTTACTGGAAAACGCACTGGATGCCGGTGCCACAAAAATAACCATTGATATCGAACAAGGCGGCACCAAGCTTATTCGCATTAGCGATAATGGTCGTGGCATTCATAAGGATGACCTGGTGCTGTCGTTGTCGCCTCATGCCACCAGTAAAATCCACAACATTGACGACCTAGAAAAAGTGAGCAGCCTTGGCTTTCGCGGTGAAGCGTTACCCAGCATTGCCTCGGTAAGCCATTTACAGCTAACCTCCTGCTGGCAGGGCGGCGATGAAAGCTGGCAACTGACCATGCACAACAGCAAACCTGGTGAAATAATGCCAGTAGCAAATAAACCAGGCACCACCATTGAAGTGCGTGATTTGTTTTTTAATGTTCCTGCCAGGCGTAAATTTTTGCGTACCGAAAAAACCGAATTTTCCCATCTTGAGACGATGGTCAAACGCATTTCACTCAGCCGTTTTGATATCGACCTGTCGCTGCGGCACAACCAGCGTGTGGTCAAAGTTTTGCCTGCTGCAACAAATCGTCTGCAACAGGAAAAACGCATTGCAGAAATACTGGGGCCCGCGTTTATTGAGCAGGCAGCACATATGGACTTTTCTTATGAAGGTCTGCGTTTATGGGGCTGGATAGCGCAACCCACATTTTCCCGTAGCCAGGCGGATATGCAATATTTTTATGTCAACGGACGCATGGTAAAAGATCGACTGGTGACGCACGCGGTACGCCAAGCCTATGCCGATGTTTTATTTCATGGTCGACAGCCAGCTTATGTGCTGTTTTTTGAATGTGATCCGGTCATGGTCGATGTGAATGCCCACCCGGGGAAACACGAGGTACGATTCAGGCAGGGACGACAAATACACGATTTTTTATTTCGCGCCATTCATAAAAGCCTGGCGGCAGTCATCAGTAGTGACACCAGCGCACATGAGCTGAAGCACTTTTCGAATAGCCCTCACTCTGCCGACGAGGTAGCCGCAACAACGACCACAATAAATACCGCAACAGGTCAGCAGCCAGTGGGCGCAACTTTACCGCTGTCTGGCTTTCAGCCACCACGACCTTCTCAATCGTCGATGCAGTTTGCCGTTGCTGAACAGCGCCGCGCATACACCGAATTTGCATCGCCAGGCGCTGCGCCGAATTTTACCACTGCCTTATCTGTCTCAGCAGAAGCAGAAGCGGAGCAGGGGATGCCACCGTTAGGCTATGCGCGCGCACAACTGCATGGTATTTATATTCTCGCAGAAAATGCACAGGGAATGGTACTGGTAGACATGCACGCGGCACATGAACGTATAACCTACGAGCGGCTTAAAACCGCACGTGAAAGCGAAGGCATTAAATCGCAACCGCTGCTGGTACCGATAACCATAGCGGTAAGCAGCAAAGAAGCGCAACTGGTGGAAGATCAGGCAGAGGTATTTCGTGAATTGGGCTTTGAAATAGACCGCGTTGCACAGGAAAGCATTAAATTACGACAACTGCCCGTTATCTTGTCCAGCAGTGATGTCGAGACCCTGTTGCGCGATGTACTCGCCGATTTGTTATCGCATGGCATTAGCTCGCGTATTCAGCAGGCAATTAATGAAGTGCTTTCCACCATGGCATGTCATGGTTCAATTCGTGCTAATCGTAAATTAACCATCGAAGAAATGAACGCGCTGCTGCGAGACATGGAAATAACCGAACGCAGTGGGCAATGCAATCATGGCCGACCAACGTGGATACAACTGACCATCGCTGAGCTGGATAAACTGTTCATGCGCGGTCGATAATGCATGACTTAATCAGCCAGCAAGGTGCCAGTTTGGACTCACCCGCTGTCATATTTATCATGGGGCCAACCGCCACTGGCAAAACCGACCTCGCGCTTTCACTCTATCACGACCTCGACAGTGAGCTAATTAGTGTTGATTCAGCCCTCGTTTATCGTGGCATGGATATCGGCACAGCGAAAACGGATAAATCCACCCTGCATGACGCACAGAATCCACTTATAACCATTATTGACCAAGCAGAGGTTTATTAGGAAGTGCAGT
>CAZMLD010000023.1:0-6847 GCA_964566975.1 uncultured Thiotrichaceae bacterium
CAGTTCGCGCTGGCGCAGATGCCTGTGAACGTGTTGGTGATGGCCTGGTTTCAGCACACATCATTGCACGTGTACACGGCGAAGTAGAAAACATACTGCCCAAGGCTGTAGAAGGCTAGGCTGTAGAAGGCTAGACTGTTGCAAGCCAGGCAATTAAAAGTCTGGCGGTCAAAACGAAATAACAGGCAGGATGCCTAAACAGGCTAAATAATTCGACATTAAGTAACATTAGCCGCTAAACCATTAAGTTAAGCAGGAGAAATACAATGAGTAATATATCTGGAGTTGCATTAGGTATGATCGAGACCCGTGGTCTGGTTCCTGCTATTGAAGCGGCTGATGCCATGACCAAAGCGGCTGAAGTTCGCCTGGTTGGTCGTCAGTTTGTTGGTGGCGGTTACGTTACTGTTTTAGTGCGTGGTGAAACCGGTGCCGTTAACGCAGCCGTTCGCGCTGGCGCAGATGCCTGTGAACGTGTTGGTGATGGTCTGGTTTCAGCGCACATCATTGCACGTGTACACGGTGAAGTAGAAAGCATTCTGCCAGTAACAACAGACGACATTATAGCGCCTGAAGCCAGTTAAGCTGACACGCGAATGGATCCAAAACTGACAGGTTACCTGCGCCGGGCATTGAATCATGAGATGGCTGCGGTACAGCTTTATCTCACGCAGGCAACACTCTGTGAGTTATGGGGTTTGCAAGATGTCGCAGACAAGTTTCGTGGCGAATCTGAGGAAGAGCTCGGTCATGCCCAACGTTTGATTCGTCATATGTTAGGCATGGGCTTATTGCCCAGTAGCACACAGCTTCCAGCAATCAGAGCCACGCACAGCTTGAGAGAGATGTTATTGGCAGACTGGCAGCTGGAAGCCGATGCTATCCACCTGTACAACGAAGCCAGTCAGTATAGCGCGCGCATCCGTGATGAAAGCAGCTTCAACCTGTTCCATAATATATTACAGGATGAACGTGAACACATTAAATGGGTAGAAGACTGGTTGCTTAATCTCGATCTGGCTGAAAAACAGCAAGCGGAGTCCCAGCGTGTCTGAACCACCCGTCGATCAAGCGCCTGTGAATGCCCATATTAATGCTGAATGGAAAGTGCAAAAACGCGCGCAACTGATGTCTCGGCGCTACGACTTTGCTAGCTATGATGATATGCGAGACTTTCTTGACGAATTAGAAACACTGTCGGAAAATGAAACCTATTATCCTGACCTCACCTTCAGCCGAAGCCATGTTAATGTGTCTATCAAAGCCCGAGGCGAAGAACTTGCTCAGGTGGATTTTGATTTTTCTGAAAAAGTAGACTCGTTGGCCGCTGGAAATAAATCTGAGTAAATAACACATGACCAGCATCAAGTTCGCTGTGGCTAACCTCAAAGGCGGCTGTGGAAAATCCACGCTAGCACTCAACATTGCCTCTGGGTTAATGACACGCGGCAATACGGTATTACTGGATGCCGACCCCCAAGGCACACTGACACACTGGCTTAATCATGAAACTATAGACAGTATGCCACGTGTTGTTGCTACTGGTGCTGGCTTATCAAAGGAAATACGCTGGGCAAGCAGTACCCACCGCTATGTAGTGGTGGACTGCCCACCCGCACTGGGCAGCGGATATACAGAAACCGCACTGGAAATGGTGGATATATTATTAGTCCCTGTTTTGCCCTCCCCGCCTGATCTCTGGAGTAGCGTTCACATGGTTGAAGCGGTGCAGCAGGCACGTACCGTCAACCCTGGCTTACGTGCTTATTTTGTACGCAATCAGGTTGAACCCAGAAGCGCCCTGTCTAACGCCATGCGTCAGGCCATTGCCTCCTGTGGTCTGCCCGCATTAGAAAGCACAGTAGGAAGGCGTGCTGCCTATCGCTGGGCAGCGCTGGAAGGCATCAGTGTTTACCAGTTTGGCGCACGCGGTGAAAAAGCCGTGAATGACATCGAATCCATAATTGAAGAGGTTTTAAATCATGACTAAACTCGAAGATAAACTGCTTGCCAGCGTCAACAAGCCCGCACAGGAAAAACCAGAAAAAACAAAGAAGGCGCAGCCAAAAAAAGCGGCGGCAAGTTCAAGCAAAACAAGCCCAGTAAAAACTCGCGCTAAAAGACCACCGGCAAAGGCCAAGCAAAAACAGGCAGGCCAGCCTACGCAACCATCAATATTATTCCCAGAACGTGTCTGGCCCGACTAAACAAGAGTATATAACGACACTATTTTTAATCGTTTAGAGACATCGGCAAGATACAACAAAGCATTTTTACTTCGCCTTTAATATCTGTTGAATAAACGATTTAACACCAGAACAAATACTGCCCCGACAATACAGGTGATTTTTGGCTATTCAACTAACAGAACATCAGGACTTATTAGAAGACCTGGGTGAACAGGCTGGTGAGGTACTAGAGGCAACCTGGCATGAAGCTGTTCGGGTATTTAGCCCGCGCGGTCTGCAAGCCTACCTGGACGGCGCAACTGGACTCAAATCCCTTGGTCGCGGCACCGATCTGGTGGTGTCTTACATAGAAAGCGCACCGCTGGTTGCCAAAGAAATTGGCGAACAGGCCGTAACCGAACTGCTTTCAACCGCTATCCAAATGTATTCCAGAACCAGCGCCGAGGTATTAGCGCTGGTATTCTCCACTGCATCGACCGCTGCCAACCGATTAGGTGAGCTGGATTTATTTAAAGCCTATTTAAGTCTGCTCAACAACTTGGTGGCGAAAGCACCACGCGCCATACGTCCATTCCTGGAAAACCTCGACGTCTTATTAGGCCAGCTCACGCTGGGCGGATTACGACGATGGATTGCATGGGGCATTTCTGCCTACCGAAATGATTTTGATGCCCAGGCAGACTATTTTGGTCTTCGCAGTGAACAGGCCAAAGCCGTTTTACAACAAGAACAACGTGGCGTTCTGTTTGTTAATGTGCAGCGCCGCCTGAATATGTATTTACGCTCTTTGTGGGGACGTGATTTTTTTATCCGCCCGACTTCTGGCGACTTTGAAACCCGCGAAGGATATCAGCCATACATAGAACACTACTTTATTCACCTGCCGGATGCATTTGATGACTACAAAGCAAAAGATGCAACAGAAGACAGCACCGAAGTATCAGGCATGGACGTATACCGTGCCAGTGCAGCTCATGCTGCTGCCCATATCGTGTTTTCCAGTTACGATACCGATGCAGAAAATTTAAACAATTTACAAAAACTGATGATTGGCGTGGTTGAAGACGCGCGTATCGAGGCGCTGGCGGTGCGTAACTTCCCTGGCATGAAAAAACTGTGGATCAGTTTACTGCCCGCTAACCCCGCATTCGATGACGGCCTGCAACCAATACTGGATCGTCTGGCACGCGCCCTGCTCGATGAAGATTATGTCGATAACCACCCACTGGTGACACAGGCTCGTGAAGCCATGACAGTCGCCGCCGAGCGCTTACCAGAACCTGAGTTATCGCGCGAGATTGGACTCAAGCTTGCCGAACAGGTTATCGCTTTGGGCATTACCCTCAATTCAAGAACCGACAAATACAGTAACCCTTACCGCGATGATAACCGTTGCCTGTGGCAGTCGCCAGACTACCAGGAAGATGCCCATGAGCTGCTGCCTGGGGAAGCAAAACAGGTACGCAAATACGTCAGCATCATGGACATGGTTAACGAAGTCGAAGTTGAAAACGCGGGTGACGACGCACAGGAAATATGGGTACTGGAAACCGAGCTGTTTCCTTATGAAGACGAAGGCAAATCCTACAATGACATGGAAGGTAAAGAACCTATTTCTTCCCCCTTTCACTATCACGAATGGGACTACCAGACCCAACTGGAACGCCCAAACTGGGTAACCTTGCTGGAAAAACGCCCAAAAATGGGTGACCCAGAAGAAATTGAAGAAATACTGGAACGTCATAAACCACTGGTGCGCCGCCTGAAACAGTTGATTGAAGCGGTACAGCCTCAAGGTGTGATACGACAACGCAAAGTCGAAGATGGTGATGACATCGATTTAGGTGCAGCCATTGATGCGATGGTGGATATTCGCCGCGGTATGCAGCCTGATACCCGTATTGGCATTCGTACCACCTTGCAGATTCGTGACCTTTCAGTGTTACTACTGATTGACCTGTCCGAATCAACCAACGACCCGCTACCCGCGTCAAAGTCTACCGCCGCAGATTTTGCTATTAAAGGGCAACAGAGCAGCAACAACGGCGAAGATGATGAAAGCGACGAAGTCACTATCTTGGATATGTCACGCGAAGCCGCCACATTGATGGCAGAAGCCATGGATAAAGTGGGCGACCCATTCGCTATCCACGGTTTTGATTCCAATGGCCGGCACGATGTTGAATATTATCGCTTTAAAGATTTTGACGATGTCTACAATGACGAGGTAAAAGGCCATCTTGCTGGTATGACGGGACAGTTATCAACCCGTATGGGGGCGGCAATACGCCATGCTGGCACACTGATGAACCAGCGCGCCAGCAGTAAAAAAATACTCTTCATCTTGACCGATGGCGAGCCTGCCGACAACGATGAACATGATCCGCAATACCTGCGCTTCGACACCAAAAAAGCCGTTGAAGAACTCGCTCGCAATGGTATTAACACTTTTTGTTTAACGCTGGATCCACACGCAGACCAGTATGTTTCTCGCATCTTCGGTGCAAAAAACTTTCTGGTGTTGGATCACGTTTCGCGGTTACCGGAAAAACTACCCGAATTATATCTATCACTGACCAAATAATGACGCTAACCGCTTAATAGCTTGAAGTTGGCAGAATAAAAACGAATTTAAGAATACTGAGGACTTATCATGACAGAATATGACCAATACCTGATCAGCCAGGAACCTTACTACCACACCGTTGGCAAAGAAGTAGAGCGCTACGAAGCGGCCTACTCGGTACGCATGCCGGTTATGATAAAAGGCCCCACTGGCTGCGGCAAATCGCGTTTTATCGAATACATGGCGTGGAAATTAAAAAGACCACTCATCACGGTTGCCTGTAACGAAGACATGACCGCCTCCGATTTAGTCGGTCGCTTCTTGCTCGATGCCAGTGGCACCAAATGGCAGGATGGTCCCCTCACCACGGCCGCCCGCATCGGTGCCATCTGCTACCTCGATGAAGTGGTCGAAGCACGCCAGGATACCACCGTGGTGATTCACCCATTAACCGACCATCGCCGCCAGTTGCCACTGGAGAAAAAAGGCGAACAGGTCGATGCTCACCCCGACTTTCAAATCGTGATTTCCTATAACCCGGGTTATCAGTCAATGATGAAGGATCTCAAACAGTCCACCAAACAACGTTTTGGTGCGATGTCCTTTGACTACCCACCCAGTGAAATGGAAGTGAAAATTGTCGCCCACGAAACGGGCGTCGATACCGCAACCGCCGAAAAACTGGTGCAAGTGGCACAGCGCTCACGTAACCTCAAAGGTCACGGCCTCGACGAAGGCATGTCTACTCGCCTGCTGATATACGCCGGCCAGCTCATCGCCAAAGGCATCAGCCCAGCCGATGCCTGCCAAATGGCACTGGTGGAACCACTGACTGATGATATCGACATGCGTGATACGCTAGAGGCAGCGGTGAGCACCTTTTTTGCTTAGTCGGCTTGATAAAAATGGAAAGAGAGTCTAATGGATAAAACGTTCGTTTTAATTGTTAGCCTGATACTGGGCACACTCTTTGCTTATCTTTCTATTCAAATTATTGGTTATGGCGCTGCAATCGCCATTCCAATATATATTATGGAGCCAATAACAAAATCATTACCATATACAGGCTTTGCAATAATAGACTTAATCACCTCAGGGTTACCCTTAGCTCTGGTTTACATCATTTTTGCGCTGTTGCTCAAACAGCTTACTCTAGGCAAAACCAGCCCGCCCTATTTCGTTTTAAGTTTACCGTTTCTTGCCACGCATATTTATTTTGTTGCAATGTCGCTAAAACACTCTGGCTTTACCTTATGGCTGATAACATCACTGCCAAAATATGCTCTGGTAGCAATATGTGTCTTCTATTTCATCAAGTATCAATCAAGTCCTTATGAAAAAACCTGACAATGCAAACGCAGCCATGCTGTTAAAGCATCACGAAAAAAAACAGACCGCAGGTTTAACCACTGATGATTTTCAATGTTAGAAACTAAAGCACATGGATGCAAGCGGATATAAGGTTTATCGCAACGCGATTAACAAAGATTTAATTCGAGAATGTAAAGCCGCATTACCGTCTATTTTATCAAACCCCAAATATATTAATACGGCGGTAACTTTTCATCAGCTGTATAAAAAAATACCGGATCGATTTGCGAACATGAGTCTGGACGAAATAGATAGCAACGATCTGTTTATTATCTGTAACCCAAGCAAAGATTACCGAGCGTTCAAAAACCTACTGGAATGCAATGCTCTTTGGGCGTTAGCCGCTAATTATTTTGACCAGCCACAAGATGCGATTGCTTTCAGTTTTATGAATATCACCAGAAAGCCTGCTAAATTTGGCCCTTCAGTAAGTTGGCATAGAGATTTTGGCAATAAGATGACATCAACAAAATCAAGCAGGAAAATGTTCAGGGTTATTATTTCTCTTGATCCATTTGCCGCTGATAATGGTGCTATTGCCGTGGTAGCTGGTTCACATAAAATAAAGGACAGCTTGGTTTTGGCAGGGCGTGCGGTCGATGTGGATTATTGCAGTAATAACCATGAAATTATTAGTTTAGAAAGTGGCGACATGCTTGCAATTAACAGTAAATTAATTCACGGAAGCGGTGTTAATAGAAGTCATTTAGATAGAGACTAT
>CAZMLD010000023.1:6947-13352 GCA_964566975.1 uncultured Thiotrichaceae bacterium
AATAGAAACTATCCGCTTCTATTAATGCTGACTTTCATTTAAACTGTTGCCGATATTTTTGTTGACTCAATAAACACAAAGTCTGTCGCCACTACCTAACGAGGCAAGAAATGAAGACCGAGACCAATCCGCTACATACATGGCTCCCTTTCCTACGCTGGTTCCCGATGACACAGGAAACCTTGCGTGCAGATGCAATTTCAGGGATTACCGTGGCTTTGTTGCTGGTACCGCAAAGTATGGCATACGCCCAACTCGCGGGTTTGCCTGTGGTTTATGGCCTTTATGCTTCCGTCATACCGGTTATTATTGCTTCCTTATGGGGTTCGAGTAATCAGCTCCATACTGCCCCAGTCGCTATGCTGTCGATGATGTCGGCAGCGGCACTGATTCCTTTTGCCGTTATGGGTACCGATAAATTTATCGAACTGGCGATCATGCTGGGATTGATGGTTGGTGTCCTGCGTTTCATCCTTGGTGTGGCGCGGCTGGGCTTTCTGGTTAACTTCATTTCCAATCCGGTGTTGGTTGGTTTTACCAATGCCGCCGCCCTTATTATTGGCCTGTCACAGCTTAGCAAAATAATTGGTGTTCCTTTCCCACGTACCGATGAATATCTTGTTGACTTGTGGAATGTGGTGCTACAAGTCGGTGAAACGCACTGGTTAACATTTGCCTTTGCCATTGGTGCTTATGCGATTATTCGCATTAGTGATCGTTACATTAAACGTCTGCCGGGAGTACTGACTGCCGTGGTTATTACCACCGCAGTCAGCGCTTTCATTGGCTTTGAAAACAAGGAAGAAGTTTCCCTCAGTGCATTGCATGCTACCACCGAAGCAGAGCTCATCAGTAACTTTACGGAAACAAAAGCAAACATGGCGGGTATGACCAGTGCCATTGCCTATCAAAACGATAATATTTACCAACTGAACAAGAAAGATGGGACTGAGCTGGATATAGCGCAACTGGAAGGTGAAATACTCACCATGCAACTCAAGCTTCACAGCCTGAGAAAAGTAAACAATCAACGTCGCATTAGTTTAAACCGCATTGTGTTTGCACGCGTGGTTGATGATAGCAATAACATTACCTATTACATACATGAACACCTACCAGAAGGCGTGACATCGGACGGACTTAATTGGCGATTCGCTTCGGTTTCAGATGACAACATCGTATTCTCCGCGGGTGGCAAAGTGGTCGGCAACATACCCCAAGGACTGCCACAGTTCTCTGTACCCGTCATGGACTTTGGCATCATGCTGCTACTGTTACCTGCCGCTTTCATCATGGCACTCATTGGTTTTCTAGAAGCAACGGCAATTTCCAGAGCCATTGCCTCTAAAACCAAACAAAAGGTAGACATCAACAAAGAACTCGTTGGCCAGGGGCTGGCCAACCTGTCAGGTAGCTTTTTTAGCTCCTACATCGTCAGTGGTTCGTTTTCGCGCTCCGCCGTCGCCGCGCGAACTGGGGCGCGTACTGGCCTGTTCGCTATCATCAGTGCGCTGGTGGTCGTGATTGTATTGTTATTCCTCACCCCGCTGCTGTATCACCTGCCGCAGGCAGTGCTAGCCGTGATTGTGATGATGGCCGTATTCGGTCTGGTGCGCGTGAAGTCACTGATCCACGCGTGGAAAGTGGATCGTGCCAGCGCGGTCATCGGATTTATCGCTTTTGCTGCCACCCTTGCTCTGGCACCAGCAATTGCCAACGGCATCATGGTGGGCATTGTATTAACCATGATATTCTTCGTGTTGCGCGTAATGAAACCACGCACAGAGGTATTAGGACTTGGTGAAGACGGCATGCTGACTGGCGTCAAAGCCCATAATTTACCGCCTGTTAGTCAAAAATTCATCCCTATACGTTTCGATGGTGCCATTATGTTTGCCAACATCGCCTACTTTGGAGATGCCATTTTAGAAGCACAGCGCGACTTTCCTGAAGCGCGTACCATCCTCATCGTTGGCGCCGGCATAAACTGGATTGATGCCAGCGGTGAAGAGAAAATCCGCGAGGTCAGAGAACAGCTGAGTGAGGCTGGTATTACCCTGACTTTCAGCAGCCTTAAAAATCAGGTTAAGAAATCGTTTGCCCGTAGCGGACTCGATACCCTCATCGGCGAGGAAAATATCTTCCGTAGCAAAGGTGAAGCACTACGGGTATTGCTAGAACGCCATGACGGTGTCACTATAGAAAACGGCGAAGCCAAAGAAAAGTAACAAACAGCCGTTATATCTGCAGCAAAAATCCCCCTGCTCCTGTGAAGGATCAGGGGGATTTTTTTGTTGTCTGCCATAACAGAAACTTGTACCATATTCACAAGGGCATCGCTATTCATACATCAGAGGCAATATAAAAACATAGTTATCGGCCACCGCTGTTTTCTCGCAATCAAACACCATTCTTAAAAGGTACTGATTGTCATAATCCAAGAATGGCCACCACAATTCAGGAACATTAACTTATGTCGCTCGATCCTGTTGTACTGTTTTTTATACTTGGTCTGGCCGCAGGTCTAATGCGTGCAGAAATGCGTCTGCCACCCGCAATATATGAATTTCTCAGTGTTATATTACTGCTTGCTATCGGGCTGAAAGGCGGCATTGAGCTCTCCAAACAGTCATTTTCTGCTTTAATACCCGACATGACTGTGGTACTAGCAATGGGTTTTGTGCTGCCCTTGTTGGCTTTTCCCGTTCTGCGTTACATCGGTCGACTGGAAAAAGCTGACGCCGCCTCAGTTGCTGCGCATTATGGTTCAGTCAGTGTCGGCACCTATGCAGTCGCCATTGCTTACCTGGGTGCGCATCAAATACCTTTTGAAGCCTATATGCCATTGTTTCTGGTCATACTGGAAGTGCCTGCCATTTTGGTCGGTATCATTCTGGTTCGAGGCATTTCTAAAGATACCCGATGGGGACAGTTATCTCATGAAGTATTCCTCGGGAAAAGCGTTGTCTTACTACTCGGCGGCCTGTTGATTGGCTGGATAGCCGGTGAAGAAGGTATAGAGCCAATAGCGGGGCTATTTTTTACCCCCTTTAAAGGTGTATTAGCCTTGTTTCTTCTGGAAATGGGGCTAATTGCAGCAAGCCAGGTGAGCAGTTTACGCCGTTATGGCATTTTTCTGCTTGCGTTTGGCATTATCTTTCCAATTTTTTCCGCCATTATTGGTAGCACACTGGGTTTAATGCTGGATCTTTCCGTCGGTGGTGCGATACTGTTGGCGACACTGGCAGCCAGCGCATCGTACATCGCCGTACCCGCAGCCATGCGTATCGCTTTACCTGAAGCGAACCCGACCCTGTCACTTACCGCCTCCCTCGGGGTAACGTTTCCGTTCAATATTATTTTAGGCATTCCGCTTTATCATAAACTAACTGAATACCTTTATACCCTAGGAGTGTAATATCGTGCTTACTCACAACATGAAGCTAATTACCATCGTCACCGAGTCTGTGCTTGAGCATCGATTACTCAAAGACATTGAGCGCCTAGGTGCGCGTGGCTACACCATTACCAATGCCCGCGGCAAAGGTCAACGAGGAGTACGTGATGCAGGCTGGTCTTCTGACAGCAACATCCGCATCGAAGTAGTATGTAAGCCACAGCTAATTGATACCATTGCACAATACCTTAGTAAGACCTACCATAAAGACTACGCAATGATGTTATATCTGAGTGATGTAACCGTATTACGACCGGAAAAATTTTCCTGATGATGAACACAACAATGACTGTAGGTAAACCACAAAACACGCTCTCTGCCTTGGGCACACTTCGTAAACTGCTATTATCAGCCTGCGGACTCATCGCCCTCGCACTTGGAATGGCAGGTATGGTATTACCCCTGCTACCCACCACCCCTTTTCTGCTCCTGGCGGCACTGTGTTTTTATCACGGTTCAGCGCGATTACATCACTGGTTACAGACACGCCCCTGGATAGGCAAACAGCTTCACCTATGGCAAGAGCAGCGTGCTGTATCAAAAACAGTAAAATGGACAGCTCTGGGCTATTTATGGATTAGCATCGGCATCACATTGAGTTTACTTCTAACGGACAACATTCATCGCCTGCTATTATTGCTACCAGCAATCGCAGTAACTATATATTTGCTGCAAATGAAAACCCAAGCAGCGGTGACACTCACAGGCAGGCAGTCATCGTCTCAAAAAGAATAAAACCCCGATTCAAATTCAAATAGCCTTAAATTTAGCGCCAACAACTTGGAACAATAAACAATGCACCTTCAAGCACTCATATTTGATGTCGATGGCACTTTGGCTGAAACCGAAGAAACCCATCGCAAAGCGTTCAATCGTGCCTTTGTCGATGCCAAACTAAGCTGGCACTGGAACCGCGAATGTTATCGTGACCTGCTCGCCGTTTCTGGTGGCAAGGAGCGCATCCGTCACTACATCAGTAAAAATGACTCGCAACAGAGCCAGCGAGAAAATCTGACACAATGGATTACTAACCTGCACCTTACCAAGACTCGACACTACGTTGAAATCATGGCGGCAGGCGAGGTCGAACTGCGCCCAGGCGTGGAACGGCTAATTCGTCAGGCACATGCAGACGGTCTGCGTATGGCCATCGCCACCACCACCAGCATGGCAAACATCACGGCACTGTTTAATGCCACCTTGGGCAAAGAAGTACTAAACTGGTTTGAGGTTATCGGCGCAGCCGAACAAGCACCCATAAAAAAACCCGACTCTTCGGTTTATCTTTGGGTTCTGCAACAACTCAAGCTGCCCGCCACTGCCTGCCTGGCAATCGAAGACACACATAATGGGGTACGCGCAGCCAAAAACGCGGCTATTCCGGTTCTGGTAACGCAAAGTTACTACAGCGAAGGAGAGGATTTTAATGGCGCAATAGCCGTACTGAGCAATCTCGGCGAGCCTGATCGACCCTGCCAAGTACTGGCTGGACTGGATAATAAACTTGGCTGGGTAACAACAGAACAACTTCGCGCCTGGTTTGCTACTGTTGACTAGCCGTTATTCGCAACGAACAGGAGTTTTTGGCTGGCTGTCAATGTCTCTAGCCGTCTAGCCCGAATATTTCATAGGAATGCAGACAAATGGGGAGACTGACTATAAAAACAGTCAGTGAATCAGATCGATGACATGTTCCTGCATAATCGACACTTCCGCCTTTCGTGGCGGTCATTTGTTCTATTCGGCCGATGAAAATAAAAGGCTCAATGAAATACTTCATGTACAAGAAATACGGTAACTCCGTTTTGCAGGAGAAAAACCAATAAAAAGGCTATTGCATATATCATGTCTTTTGGGTGCTTCGTTAGCGACAACAGCAGTTTGAGTTCGTTTAATTCAGTAATAGCGTGGGCTTGCTGTGTTGCAAGCCGCGAACCGCTATCACGTTCCCAGTGTTCAATTTTTGATTTTTTTCTTATTGCTGCCTCAGTTACGTTGTACTGTCTGGCAAGCTCACGGTTGGCTATTCCGTACACTTCATATTCAGCTTGTACCTGCTGCCATTGGTCTGATGTTAGTCTTGGCATGGCTATCTCCTGCTGTGCTTATCGGTTATCCAGTGCGCTTAAATCATCGTCATAGAAGCTGTTTTGTGCTTCATAGTTCTGTTGGTTATCTGTGACGTTGCTTTGACCCTCTATCGTCTTTCTGGTGCTTCATAGCTGCCGATTTAACACCCGCTATGCCCTCAGCTGTTATCTGGTAGCCATTAACCTGCTTGTCCTCTTTGTCTGGTGTAGTCGTTGGCTTTAAACGTGCCTGATATGCGTATAGTGTTGCCTCTTGTATGAACGGTTTAACGCTTGACGTATTACGTTAAACGTAATACAGTTACAGTCATGATAAAAACCTTTAAATGCAAGCACACGCAAGCTCTTTTTGAAGGTAAAAACCCAAAACAATTTAGCGCGTTTAAGGTTGTTGCAACACGTAAATTGCAGATGTTGGACAATGCTGAAACCCTTGATTTCTTGCGTTCGCCACCAAGTAACAGGCTTGAAAAACTGACGGGTGACAGATTGGGACAACACAGCATCCGAATTAACAAACAATACCGCGTGTGCTTTGTTTGGCTTAGCGAGCCTTGCGACGTAGAAATAACAGATTACCACTAAGGAGATAAAATAATGATTAAAAACGGTATGAGAGCCATACACCCAGGTGAAATACTGCAAGAAGAATACCTTGTACCACTCAGGATGAGCGTTAACGCTTTGTCTGTTAAATTGCGCGTACCCGCAACTAGATTGCATGAAATAATCAAGCAGCGTCGCTCTGTCACGCCTGATACAGCGATAAGGCTGGCTTACTTCTTTGGCGGTGATGCTCGTTCCTGGCTTAACTTGCAAGCAAGCTATGACCTTAAAAAACTGGAACAACAAATCCCC
>CAZMLD010000024.1:0-13269 GCA_964566975.1 uncultured Thiotrichaceae bacterium
AAATCAAACAGCTAAAGCTTGCTGGCGACTAACGATGCTGTTTTACAAAGTCGCGTAAAAAAGACAGTGGCTTTGCACCACTAAAACGGGCGACTTCTTCACCTTTTACAATCATAATAATGGTCGGAAAACCCCGCACTTTATAGCGTCCAGCCAGCTTCATGTTTTCGCCTTCATCGACTTCAATTTTCGCCAGTTTTATGTTGCCTTCACACTCTTCAACTAACTGCTTTAATAACGGCGCGAGAACCAAACAAGGGGAGCACCATTCGGCCCACAGATCAATCAGTACTGGCACTTCATGCGAAGCGGCCAATACTCGTTCATCAAACTGCTCTAAATCAACATCAAATATTATTACTTCACTCAAAACACAAACACCTGCTACTACCAAGGAATAGGAAACACTAATCCAATGCAAGAATTAGTGACACTAATTATACATTGTCATGCTCGTTTCACGATATAATGTGGCTGATATTTAAACTAAACTCGATTTAAATTAAATTATGAGCTCAATTACCATTGAACATCACGTTACACCAGCAAAACTCGATGTATTATATGTCGATGACTGGCCACTCTGGGAAAAAGGCATCTCCGAATTTGACTGGGTTTATGATAAAAAAGAAACCTGCTACATTATTGAAGGCAAAGCCATTATCACGCCAGAAAATGAAGCAGCGGTAACGATTCAGGAAGGTGATATGGTGTTTTTCCCAAAAGGCATGAAATGCGTCTGGAAAATCATTGAACCCATTGAAAAAAATTATCTCATCGAAGACTAACCGCTAGGGGCTAACATGGCACTTTGGGAACAGCTACTTGCTGGCGCACTGGGATTATTAATCCTCTTTATGTTTTTCCCGGGCATAAAAGCCACCATGGAAAAAAGTAAAAACGCCGAAGAAAAGCATTGGGGCACGGTATTACTGCTGGCTGCCGTTCTCATTGGTTTTGTCATGCTGATGATTTATTCCGTACAGTAAAATAACCTTCGCCAGTGCATAACATATTAGACTTGTTCAGGGTCTCCTTAATAATCGCTTAGTCAGTATCGACATCGTTGGTGCCTGCACAAACAGTGAAAAAAGCACAACACCAAACGCTATCGACTGTATCGTCCACCAATAATCCAGACTGGTGGGCAACGACAGCGCCAGCGCCAAGGTAACAGCGCCACGTAAGCCACCCCACACCATAACGGTTTGTGAGGCAAAGGGCACTTTCAGACTTTTAAACGGCGCAAGCAGTAACAACACCCCATAAATACTCATCGCCCTGGCTGCCAACAAAGCCAGCACCGCAAGCAACATAGCTAGCCACCTCTGCTCAAACATCCCCAGCGTTATCACCGCGCCCATGATTATAAAAACACTGACATTTGCCACATGCGCCAGCATTTCCCATAAATATTTATTACCCGTTACCGCAGCGGGAGTAACCACTGCCTGCGCCTTTACTAATTTAGTTTTGTTCTCGCTTAACACTGAAAAACTTAACGCCGCCAGCAACGTTGCCATGATGCCGGACACCATAAAATGCTCCGCCAGTAAAAAGGAACCGTAGGCGACGATTAGACTCATTACGCCAGTCAGTAAAGGTTGCCTGACGCTATTCTGCAACATACCAAACAACAGACCGATAAATCCGCCGATTAAACCACCGCCAATAAACACAAAAAGAAAATCAGCTAACACCGCCAGCACTGACTCGATACTGTTAATCTGTGCCACCGAGCTGGTCGCTGTTGCCATTGCCAGAAACACACTAAATAACACGATGGCGGTGGCATCATTAAATAAACTTTCACCCTCTAACAAAACGGTTATGCGCTTTGGTGCGTTGATTTCACGCAATTTATCAACCACGGCAACAGGGTCAGTTGCCGCTAAAATAGCACCCGTAATGAATGCCGCCAACCACGGGAACCCTGTTTCATGCCCGATGCCATAAAACAGCAAGACAGCAACAATTATACTGGTGAGCAGCATGCTTACTATTGCCAGAATCAAAATAACAGGCAGATTATTTTTTAGCTGCTGCTTGTTTATATTGTATGCTGCTTCAAACACCAGCACGGGAAGAAACACATAAAAAATAATTGACTGGAAGTTGTCAGCGCGAATGCCCGTATCAATGCCTGCCCGTACGATAAGTTCGGAGGCGACAAATCCCAGCACCACCAAAATACTAGCAAGTGGCATATGTGACCATTTGGCGACTGGCTGCGCCATCAATGAAAGCAACAGGATTACGACCAGAGCCAGAATGAGGTGTTCGGCAACCATGCCAGTTGCGACCATCACATCACTAACTAATTCAATCACCCGCTACTATTAATTCAGTGGTTAAACAATCGACTTTATTAATGTAGACAAGCCGCTGTATTCATTAATGATTCTCATTACCGACGTTTTATTTTTACGTGTATGTTCCGCTCTACAATTGATATAATTAACGCTCAATTTCAATATTTCCGTTAGCATTATGCCCACTCAAAAAAAAGCCGTTGCCCTGATATCAGGCGGTCTCGATTCCTTACTTGCTGCCAGACTCATGCTCGACCAGGGCATCCACGTGGAAGGCATTAACTTTTACACTGGTTTCTGCGTAGAAGGCCATACTCACGCCATACGAAAAAAAGACAAGGCCAAACCTAAGCGCAATAATGCGCTGTGGAGTGCCGAGCAACTTGGCATTAAATTGCACATTATCGATATTATCGAAGAGTACAAACAGGTGTTAATTAACCCAAAACATGGTTATGGCGCAAACATGAACCCCTGCCTGGACTGCAAAATATTCATGGTCAGTAAAGCTCGGCAATGGATGGAAGAGCACGATTTTGACTTTATCATTACCGGTGAGGTGATGGGACAACGACCTATGTCACAACGCAAAGATCTGCTACCTGTTGTGGTACGCGAATCCGGCGCTGATGACCGACTACTGAGGCCACTGTGCGCCAAAAATCTCAGCGCCACTTTGCCAGAACGTGAGGGCTGGGTAAATCGTGAGCAACTAAAAGATTTCAGCGGCCGTAATCGTAAACCGCAAATGGCGTTAGCAAGCGAGTTTGGTTTTGAAGACTATGCAACCCCTGCTGGCGGCTGCTGTTTTCTTACCGACAAAAAGTATTCCGACAAACTGGTTGATTTGTGGCAGGCGAGAAATAAAAAAGACTACGAACTTGACGACATCATGCTGTTGAAAGTCGGCCGGCACTTACGCCCAGCACCACATTACAAGTTAATTGTTAGCCGTGAGGACGGCGAAAACAAATTCTTACAGGGCTATAAAAAACAGTTCTCAACGATAGAAATAAAAAGTCACAATGGCCCACTGACGCTGGTTGATGGTGAACCCAATGATGATGATTTTCTTTTAGCTGCGCGTATCGCAGCACGCTTTAGTCAGGGGCGAGATGCACAAAGTGTTACCGTAAAAGTCACCCAGAAAAACGGTGATGAGCGACTGTTTGATATTCCACCGATGCCTGCTTCTGAAATTAAGCAGGAATGGTATATTTAACCTTTCCTTTAAAACGTAAAAAAAATATGAAGCAACATACCTTAGATGCCCGTTATTCTTTATGCCCGATGCCGGTGATTAAAACACAAAATAAAATAGCTGAATTACAGCCAGGCGATTTTCTTGAAGTCACCTGCACAGACCCAGGCGCACTCAATGACATCCCTGCTTGGTGTCGCATTAATGGCCACCTGGTAAAAGAATGCCAGGAACTTGATGATGTAGTGGTCATTGTTATTCAGGTGGCTGGCTGAGTCACGCTCTCACCATCGTGAAAAACCATAAATCAAAAAATTACTGAGCAATCTGCTGCTGTATTACAGCAATCGGTTTTATCTGCGGCAGCTGCATATCAATGTAATGCGGCATTGAATCTATGGCTAAAGCAGCCTGGTTATGTGTTGTGTAATTACCTGATAACAGAGCATATTTTAGCGCTCCATTATCATTGACGTTGATATAAGACAGTCTGTCCTTTAAATGAAAATTATAGCTATAGGCAATCTCGTACAGGGCATCCATATTATCAACCAGAGCCAGCTGTATAATAAAATTTTCTTTTGGCAATGTCGCCAACCATTGTGCGCCGTGAATAATGTTGTCATCACCTATCTGGCTAAATGGCGATGACTGACTTAAACGGCCATCAACACTTCGTACCTGATCATTTATTGTTTGTACTTTATATTCAAGCTGCGCGACCTGCTTTTTAATTTCATCCTGTAAATCGGCTTTCGCTAAGTCTATCTTGCTCTGCAATGCTATTAGTGAATCGCCTGCAATAACGGCAAAATCTTGTTGTGTTTGCTGCAAAGCGGTTACCTTGTTATCAACCAGCCCGCTTTGTTCGCTATGCGTAACACTGTTCAACTCAAACTGCGCCTGTTGTGAAAAATAAATAACGCCAAGCAAAGCAAGCAATAATAAAAAACCACTGCTAACAATAGTAAATCGTTTTGACTCACGAGAAGCAAGATTAACAATTTTTCCGGCAAGTTCTGCCGATGTTTTTTGTAGCCCGCCAATCAGCGTATTATGGCTACGGCTTAACGCTTCAAGTTCTGTGGTACGCTGCTGCAAGGAGGTAATCCCTTCTGCCAGTCGTGTAGAACTTGACTCTAGCTGCTGCACTGATGAGTCTAGGCGCTGACCGCTCTGCTCTAATTCAGCGGATGATTTTTCCAAACTCGTGGCTCGCCGACTAATCGCTTCGTCAATAGATTGCAGTTTCAGAATTTTTGCTTTATTACTATCAACCGAATTTTCTATCGCATCGGTTTTTTCTTTTGTCTGGCTTGAAAGTGACTCAATTTCTGCCACCGTTTTTTTCTCAAGCTGCAACATGGTGTCGGTAGTAGACTGAATTTTCTCACCAAGTAATTCACTGCTTAGTTTCGAGCGTTCAACTAACTGCTGCACGCTAGTAACCACTTGCTGGTTTTTTTGAATAAAAGCTTGAGACTGTGCAAGAGATGATTGCTCCAGTCCTTTAATGCCCGTTGCCGATTGCTCAGCCACGGTACTGACATCACCGTTTAATTTTTGTATATCGGTATCAATACGAGTCGATATTTTCAGTAACGCCTTATAAGCGTTATCAATTTCACCCAAGCGTTTATAGGTTTCTGCTACCTTGGCGGTTAAGTCTGTATCGCTATCGCCAAGACGATCAAGACCTTCTTCCACACTGTTATTGATTGCACTTAGCTCTGCACGCATATGGGCAAGATCGTTATCCAGCGCAGATATTTTTCTATTGATATCTTTTCCTGGGGTAACGGTATTGTTTTCGTCAAAGGCTAATAACCTGGGCTCTTTAATATCGTCTGTAGAACTGTCGCTGGTTACTGGTGTATTTGCTGATAGACTTCCTGTGCTCATGAGATCATTCCTGTTTTATAGGTGGAAATAAGGCATAAAACGACGTAGCAACCTTATGTAGATGAGCAGACTATAGCATATTAGAAAATACTAATACAATGATATTGATAGCAGGAGGGGACGAAGTGATATTTTTAGCCGCCAGCAACACGGCTAACAACATAATTACTCGCTGGCTAACCAGTGAAAAATATACGCGGCAAGGTCTTCGGTGACGTTTAAATTTACCAAAGGCAGACCCGCAGTATCAATTTTTTCATCCGAAACCACGGCAATAATATGGCTGTCTTCAGGAAAAATGAGTTTATTGCCTGCCGCAGCACGATGTATTTCAATTTTAGGGAAGGGCTGTGTTTTAAAGCCCTCGACCAGAACCAGATCAAGGTTGTTCAGATCCAGTTTATTAACCAGTGCGAGCAAGTCGGTTGCCGCAGGCTTATCATGCTCCGTCACCAAAGCATAGCGATGTTCTGAGGCAATCAGCATTTGATTCGCCCCAGCCTTTCTTATTTTATAGCTATCTTTGCCGGGTTTGTCTATATCAAAATCGTGGTGCGTCTGTTTAATGACGGCAATACGCAAGCCTCTGGCTTTCAATATCGGCAGTAGCTTTACCAGCAAACTGGTTTTACCGCTACCCGAATAAGCAGCAAAACCCAGCACGGGTTTGCTGAATACCAGCTGCTTAAATTTTTCCATGAAATATCATTCGACCTAAATAACCCGAGCGCAATAAATAACCATCAACGAGATTTTCATAATCCTCTTTAATGCCTAGGCTTAATATTTTCCAGGAAACAAACATCGCGGGTAGTAACAGAAAAATCACCAGCAAAATGGATGCGCCAGGAACCGACCAGGCGGCCAGTGCTAATAAATACAACGGCCAGCTAAACAGTAAGCCACGCAATACATGTTTAATTACCAACAACAATGCTGCAACAGCACGATGATAGCGTTGTTTTGGTGAGTGATACAGTACTAGAAATACGCCACGTTCAAAATCGTTTTTTATTTCTGATAAACGTTTGGAGCTGTAGGTTGCCATCGTCTACGAGCATTGAAACGACTAGTGCGTTTCTGGCAGCACACCAACCTGCGGCATTTCTGCCAGCCCAGTTTCGCGTGCATGTTCTTGGAATTTTTTATTTCGCCAGAAGAACGCGCCTGGCATGGTTGTGGGCATAACCAGCGCATAAAACAGGGCGCGTCCTGTTATCGCGCTTACCAGGATAATCATGGCGGCACAAAACCACAAAACGATAGCGGCCAGCCCATCTAAATTAATCAGCATCATAATAAGGCTTAAAATGATGGCAGATACCAGACCGATGTTCCTTGCCATATAGGTGCGCCCAAATCGGGTGGTTTGCTCAAAGTGTGCTGCTGCTCCTTCACCACCGCCTTTAATCAGATCATTTTTATGTGCGAATAAACCGACGGCTTCGAGTAATAACCCGATAAAAATGATGGCAGCGATAACGGGCGCGATGTGCGTCCATGACTCACCTTTACTGAACTGAATAAAGGCAAACACCATGATCAATAATAACGGGCCGAGTGATAATACACTGCCATAAAAACTGCTAAATACCTGCCAATGATCCCAGAATGGTCGCGCAGGTATGCGGTAAATTTTATGCATAAAGTAGATCGCAGCCAGACCAGAAATAACCGCACCCCAGCCCGTGATGGCCACAAGACTGAGTAATAATGGCTCAGGTAACCAAGTAAACATTTGTGGCAAGCCCGTTAGCAGGGTAAACGCTCCGATAAAATTGTAAAACACGGCAATACCTGCTACTTCACGGCTAACCGGTGAATATCGCAAATTATTAAAGGCACGGTAAAACCGATGTGGTTTACCAAGGTGCATGGTTGACAATACCAGGCCGATGGTCTGAATACCAATCAAACCAAACAAAAACATCGGCCAGGCAACGGGGTTTTTCTCTGGGGTTAATGTTTCCAGGCCGATCATTGGACCTAAAAACAATAAAACAAAAGCACCAACCACTGCTTGTGATATTAGGGTAAAAATCACTAAGGGGTTTTCCCGGGTGCTTAGTTTCTTGATGTTCCACTCAAGCTTTGCTTTTTGTCCACTCACGGTTTTTGTCGCCACCTGCGGTTCAAACTCACCTTTGTCATTTTTCTGATACTGTATTGGCATACTGTCGGTGCGCGACATGGTTTCAGGCAGTTTCTTTGTTTGCTGAAAACGGATATTCGGGTGCGTAATATCTGTTGAGGGAAAACCGGGAATTTGGCTGTCCAGACTCTGGCGGTTTTCTGGTGTGGTTTCCATCACGCCAAAGTCGAGAGCACCAGCAAGACAGGCGGAAACACAGGCGGGTTTCAGACCAACTTCCAAACGATCAACACACATATTGCATTTGGATACGTGCCCTTTGCTGTGATCAAGTTGCGGTGCGTTATAAGGACACACCCAGGTACAGTAACCACAGCCGAAACAGATGTCTGGATCCTGTAATACCGCGCCATACTCTGCAAATTTTGTATAGGCACGAGTCGGGCAGCCTTTTAAACAAACCGGATCATCACAGTGATTACACGCCATGGATATGTTTAAGCGTGTGTATTCTGGGTAGCTACCGCCCTCGATATAACCCACAGCGCGAAACGCCTGATGAGGTTCTAGGTCATTTTTTTCAGAGCAGGCGGATTCGCAGGCGTGGCAGGAAATACAGTTATCTGCGGTGAAGTAAAAACCGTGCTGTTTATAGCGATTGGGATTGTCACCAATGCGCTTATCACCATTGATGTTTAAACTTTGCCCACGTAATGGCGAATCTTTCGGCACGGTTTCGATAGATGTACCATAACGATTTTTTTCTGGGTGTTGCACATCGCGTAAAAATGCGTATGACTGCTCTTTGGGTCGTAAATATTTAAACATTATTTCATCACTGGCAAAAAAGAGGACTGCTGGCTATGGCGTAAAATAGCGATAAAGAAAAATCAAAACGCTCTGGCTTCAACGTTTTCCTTAGCTGCTGCCTCCTGGTCGGCAATGGTCTCGACTTTAACCGCACATTGTTTGTAAGCAGGCTGCCTTGAATGCGGATCAAGCAAACCGAGGGCAATACGATTAACACATTCGTGAAAATGAAATGGAATAAATACCGCGTCAGGCGCAATTCTTTGCGTACACTGAACCATGACTGTGGCATCACCACGGATGGACGACACCTTGACGTAGGAGCCATGTTCGATACCCAGTTTTTCTGCTGCCTGCGGGTTCATTTCCATAAAAGGCGTGGGCGAGAATTTATTGGCATTGCCTACTTTGCCGGTACGGGTGCGGGTATGAAAATGCTCAACCACGCGACCGGAATTTAACCAGAACGGATAGTCTTTATTGGGGCGTTCGTTGTTATCAACAAATGGCAGTGCAAGCAGCTTTGCTTTACCGTCGGGGTACTGGAAAACACCATCGGTATATAAACGCTTTGAACCTTCCGGTGAAGTTTTTTCATTACAGGGCCACTGTATGCCACGATTTTTTTCGATTTTTTCGTAGCTCATGCCAGAATAATCCAGCATACGGCCTTCGGATAACTGTTTTATCTCTTCAAACACGCCTTCGGCATTTTCTGGAAACACCATTTTTCTACCGCGTTCAAAACGTGTCGCCATTTCATTAAAAATAGCGAGGTCGGTTTTTGAGTCACCGTGTGGTTTAACCACATTACGAATTAAATTCACCCGCCGTTCGGTATTGGTAAAACAGCCTTCTTTTTCTGCCCACACCGCCGAGGGTAAAAACACATGTGAATACTGATTGGTTTCCACATCGGCATAAGCGTCCTGCACCACGAGAAATTCCAGCTTTGCCAGTAACTTTCGCATTAAACCCGTATTTGCCATTGAGGTCATTGGGTTGGTGGCAATTAACCACATGCCACGAATTTCTCCGCTTTCAATTGCCGGTATAATATCGGTCATAAACATGCCGCGTTTTGCTGGGAAAAAATCGGCATCTATGCCCCAGAATTCGGCAATTTCATTACGGTCTTTTTCGTTTTCTATGGCTCGATAACCGGGCAAGCCAGAGCATGAAGACCATTCACGCGTGCCCATGGCATTGCATTGCCCAGTAATGGAAAGCGAAGTACCACCGGGTTTACCGATGTTACCGGTAATCATGCTCATGTTATTAATCGCGCAAATACTGTCAGAGCCATGCGTGCTTTGATTGATGCCCATGGTCCAGATGGTCATGGCAGCACCCGCTCCAGCATAAATTCGAGCCACTTTACGAATCATATCGGCATCAATGCCGCAAATTTTTGCTGCGCTTTCTGGGTCGTACTGTTTTACCAGAGCGCTGAATTCATCAAAGCCATTGGTGAAGGACTTGATGTAGTCATGGTCTGCCAAGTCTTCATCTAAAATCACATGCGCCAGTGCATTCAATAATACCAAGTCAGTACCCGGTGAGACCGCCAAATGAATATCGGCTTTTTGCGCGAACATGGTGACGCGCGGGTCTACCACAATAATCGGGAAACGCGGGCGGCCTTCACGGTCGCATTTTTCATGCGCTTCCATCACTCGCCAGTAAATAATCGGGTGCTGCTCTGGTAAGTTGGAGCCGAAGGCTAATAAACACTCTGTGTGGTCAAAATCGTCATAACAGCCTGGCGGGCCATCGGAACCGAATGAGCGTTTGTAACCAGATACCGCAGAAGCCATACATAAGGTGGTATTACCGTCGTAGTTATTGGTGCCCACCACGCCACGCGCCAGCTTGCCTAAGGTATAAAATTCTTCGGTCATGATCTGACCGGTTGAAATTATGGAGAACGAATCACGCCCGTATTTTTCCTGAATACGTTTTATTTCGTCTGCGGTGTGGTCAAGCGCCTGCTTCCAGCTGACTTCTTCAAATTCGTCGGTATAACTTTTACGTTTTAACGGTTTGTCGCCACGCCCCGCTGTTTTACGGAACAACTCATGCTCAAAAATACCTTTAACGCACAGCTTGCCGCGATTTACATCGGCATCTGCCAGACCACGTGAAGCCACGGCTTCGCCGTCTTCATCTAAGCCGACTTCAATAGAACAACCTGTTGAGCAATAGCCACAGGTGGCATATTTCCATTCAACAACGCCTTTATCGGCAATTTTTATCGGATTTTTGTGTTTACGACCAAATAACATAACTTTCTCAGGTAACGACTCAGCTCAACCGCTCTAACAGAAGGGGCGAGTGTTGGTTTTTCAGGTATGAAGAAATGAACCTCATGGCGGATAGATGGTTGCGCCTGCAATACCTGCATTGCTATTTCCGTATAAAGCATTCACCGCAACCTGAAAAAACAACACTCAGCACCTTTATTTGAAAGACTACTTAAGTAAGTTACAATATTTTTTTAAAGTATTGGTATCAGCGCAAGATTTCTGAGCGCTGTACCTTTTTCCATCCGTTGACCTATCAATGACATTCCGAGACTACGGTAACAGGGCGTAATAATCACCCACAGGTCAGCTCCTAGGCTTGGTAGTGTCCAAGCTTATTCAAAATTACAGTTTTGTTGCCAACGTACCCTGATAAATAGCTTTATGCACATCACCCATGCTTATCATTCCCAGCAGCTTATTGTCTATTGCAACTGGAATACGACGAAATTTTCTGCCGCACATCATTGATGCTGCCTGTAATACATGCATATCGGGTTTGACAGAAACAACCACCGAGGTCATCACATCTTTAACTGAAATATGCACCACATCGCAGTATTGTTGCATTAGTTTGTCATAATCAACCGTTGACATGCCGCCCACCAGATCTTCCATTTTTGGAAACATCTTGCTCAGCACGTCACTTTCTGACACTAAACCCACCAGCTTGCCGTCATCAACCACCGGTATACCGCTATACCTGTAAATACACATCAGTGATACCACTTCACCTAACTTTTTATCGGAGGTAACGGTACGTACATTTGTTGTCATAATGTCTTCTACGTTCATGTTTTATCCTCGTTGTTTTAAGCTGCTACTTTTAAATCAATATACACCATACCATTTTCAACTTTTGTTGAAAACACATTCGTACAGCCCTCATCCTGCCCTAAGGCCTGACCACTGGCTAAATCAATTTTCCAGTTGTGTAACGGACAGGTTACTGAGGTACCGTGTACGATACCTTGAGATAACGGCCCTTTTTTATGCGGGCATTCATCTTTCATGGCGAACACTTCATCTTTCGCTGTTCTGAAAACAGCAATATTCATGGTGTCGGCATTATTTTCAAATCGAATCACCCGTGAACCTAATTGTGGAATATCTTCCAGTGCTACTACTTCTGACCAGTCACTCATAACCTTAACCTGTCTAATTTGCCAATATTTTTAATTGTGTAAATTCATGTGAAGCCTGACCTTCTGCTCGTGCCTTCCATGGATCCACCTGAGCGACTTTCTGGCTTATTTTAAAACGTATCTCCAGTGCTTTACGTTCTTCTTCGTCAAGAATACACTCTTTGATATAAGTTAAGCCGACACGTTCGACCCAGGGAGCCGTGCGTTCCAGGTAATGCGCTTCTTCACGATACTTCTGGGTGAAAGCGGCACAATATTCCAGTACTTGTTCTTCGGTTTCAACCTTGCATAACAAATCAGTAACGCGAACTTTAATACCGCCGTTACCACCGATATGTAATTCGTAACCGGAATCAACACAGACCACACCAAAATCTTTAATGGTGGCTTCAGCGCAATTTCGCGGACAACCGGAAACCGCCAATTTATACTTGTGCTGCATCCACGAGCCCCAGGTGAGTTCTTCTAATTTCACCCCTAGGCCCGTTGAGTTTTGCGTACCAAAACGGCACCAGGTTTTACCGGCACAGGTTTTCACGGTACGCATGGCTTTGCCGTAAGCATGGCCAGAGACAAAACCTGCATCCGACAGGTCTTTCCACATGGCAGGCAGGTCTTCTTTTTTGATGCCGAACATATCAATACGCTGGCCACCGGTGACTTTCATTTCCGGCACCTTAAACTTATCGCAGACATCGGCGATAGCGCGTAATTCGTCCGGTTTCACCAAACCGCCAAACATCCGTGGCACAACGGAGTAAGTACCATCTTTTTGAATATTGCCATGAGCACGTTCATTAATGAAACGCGACTGTGCGTCATCCTGATATTCTTCTGGCCAACGCGCTAATAGATAATAATTCACCGCTGGACGACAGGAAGCGCAGCCATCTGGCGTTTTCCATTCCAGGAATTCACGCACCGCTGGAATCGTTTTTAACTGGTGTTCTTTTATCGCATTAATCACATCATCATGACTGTGATCGGTACAGGCACAGATAGGCTTCTTGCTGGGCGCAGCTTCATAACCTTCACCCACAGTAGAAGCCAGCAGCGATTCAACCAAACCCGTACAGGAACCACAGGAAGAGGAGGCTTTGGTATGGGCGCGTACTTCATCTAGAGTGAACAAACCGCTTTTACTAATTGCCTGTACGATATCGCCTTTGGACACCCCATTACAGCCACAGATTTCAGCATCATCAGGTAACGACATCACCCGTGAGGCATCACCATGCCCAGCATCGCCCAGATCATGTTGACCAAACAGAATGGTTCTACGGAAATCGGCAATATTGGTGGCATCACGCATCAGGCTGAAATACCAGGTGCCGTCCATGGTATCGCCAAACATGACCGCACCTTTGATGACATTGTCTTTTATCACCAGTTTTTTATAGATACCACTGGCAACGTCCTGCATTTGCAGCACTTCATCACCTTCCTGCTCATTAAATTCGCCAGCAGAAAATAGATCAATACCGGTGACTTTTAATTTTGTTGA
>CAZMLD010000025.1:0-1463 GCA_964566975.1 uncultured Thiotrichaceae bacterium
TAACCAGATCAGCTTGCTGGAAACGATCAAACTCATAATCAAATGATGCATAACCCCGACTGACCGATTTCAAGCGATCGAAGAAGTCCAGCACCACTTCACTTAATGGCATTTCATATTGCAGCGAGACTTGCTTGCCCATATACTGCATATTTAACTGTACGCCGCGTTTTTCAATGCACAGCGTTATCACATTACCCAGATACTCCTGTGGCACTAAAATATTGGTTTTAATAACAGGCTCACGCAGTTCTTCAATAAGATTCACTTCCGGTAAGTCTGCCGGATTATGAATTTCAAACACCTCACCTTTGCTATCTAATACCTCATAAACCACGGTCGGCGCTGTGGTAATCAGGTTTAAATCATATTCCCGTTCCAGCCGCTCCTGGATAATTTCCATGTGCAACATGCCGAGAAAACCGATGCGAAATCCCAGCCCCAAAGCCGATGAATTCTCTGGCTCAAACTGTAATGAAGCATCGTTTAATGTGAGTTTTTCCAGTGAGTCTCGAAAATCGTTGTAATCATCGGAACTAACAGGAAACATGCCGGCAAAAACTCGCGGCTGCGCTTCTTTAAAGCCTTGCAGCACGTCAGTCGCTGGATTGTCGCTCATGGTGATGGTATCACCCACTTTTGCCGAGTCAATTTCTTTCAGGCTGGCAATGACGTAGCCCACCTGACCTGCCGATAATGACGTTCGGTCTTCACGCTTTGGCGTGAAAACACCAACCTTATCAACCAGATAGCTACGCTGCGTTGACATCACCATCATTTTTTTACGTGGTGAGATACTCCCCTGCATAACACGAACCAGCACGATAACACCAACATAGGGATCAAACCAAGAGTCTATAATCAGTGCCTGTAGTGGCGCGTCTACATCACCTTGCGGCGGCGGAATTTCCGCCACAATTTGTTCCAGTAATTCATGTATACCCTGACCCGTTTTGGCACTAACATGCAAGGCATGGCTGGCATCAATACCAATCACTTCTTCAATTTCTTCACAAACACGCTCTGGCTCGGCTGCTGGCAGGTCAATTTTGTTTAACACCGGTACCACATCCAGACCTTGTTCAATGGCGGTATAACAGTTTGCAACACTTTGTGCCTCGACACCTTGCGAGGCATCAACAATCAACAACGCACCTTCACAGGCTGCAAGCGAGCGAGAAACTTCGTAAGAAAAGTCAACATGACCGGGTGTATCAATAAGATTCAACTGATATGTCTCGCCATCATCCGCCGCGTAGTTCAAGGTCACACTCTGCGCCTTGATGGTGATACCACGCTCACGCTCCAAATCCATTGAATCGAGCACCTGCGCTGACATTTCTCGGTCACTTAACCCTTCACAGGACTGGATAAGGCGATCTGCCAGCGTTGATTTGCCGTGGTCTATATGAGCAATAATGGAGAAGTTACGAATATTTTTCATCAGATTTATAAAAGCTGTG
>CAZMLD010000025.1:1563-13259 GCA_964566975.1 uncultured Thiotrichaceae bacterium
TTAGCGATGACTTTATGTAAAATTTCCGCATCAAGAAAGTACTGGCATAATATTTTGTTGTTTAACAATAATACCGGAACTTTACTGCCATAAAGTTTTTCTAGGGCTGGTTCATTATCAATGTATTGTCGTTGGACGATAATCCCATACTGGTTAATAAACGGTGTTAACTCATCTTCCATAGCGTCACATAGGTGACAGTTACAGCGTGAGTATAGTGTAAGTTCCAACAACAGGGACACCTGTGACTACCGCTAGTCGGCAAAGAGCTGAGCAACGCGCAAAAAAAAACCAGCAATGCCAGTATCTATTGTTCTTAACATCCAGACGAACACACCATCATTGTTCGATGAGTGCCTAGGACTCGTCCGAGAATAGAAGCCGTAGCGAAAATCACAGAAAGGTTATGCAATTTGCAGTAAGTTCTCTATTCTCAGGCAAGCTACTAGTACATCATCCAGCTTAACATGTTCATCACGCCGACTTCCCAGATTTTTTCACCAGAACGTGGTTGTGGCTGCCCACTCCATTAACACCACCATCAACATCAATAATTTTTCTCAGCACTATCGGCGAAAATAACCGAGCGCTGGACTGTCGATTAAAATACCACTTAGACACCAATGAACCAAAAATAAACCCCATGATCGCCATTACAGCGATCATCAAATCACGGTAATAACCCGCCTCGTTTAATGAAAAATCGGCCAGTAACGCAGAGGCTAACATACACATAATGGGCAAAACATACATCATCACTGAGCCTTTAAGCAGTGCATCCTCAGAAATACCAACCACAACCGTGTCACCGACTCTTGCATTAATGTCATTTTCAGCCTGGAAATAAGTAAACTTTCGCCCCACAACTTTAGCCAGTAATGAGGTGCCACAACCTTTTTTCACCGCGCAACTACCGCATGACGATTGCGTTTGCGCTTGCAAAAACAATTTATTTCCCTTTATTTCAATAACCTGAGCATTTTCTTCAATCATCGTGTAAGGAGCCTTTATCGACGTTTCGCTGTAGATCGCGCAATTAGGGCAACCGTTTTAGCCGGCACTTCACCCACGACAGTTATAAAGTAGTTTCCCACAGAATGGGCGAAAACATTCACTGCACCCATCGCCGTTGCGCCCTGTGAAGGCGTATTTAAGCGATGATTTTTTTTAATAAAAATGGAAACTGAGGCGAGGCCGTCAGAATACACAAGGTGCAATAAATCCGGTACTGGTCTGGTTTCAGCAGAACTTACCGAGGAATCATGACTGCCCGCCACTAACGGCTGAGCATGACGCATGATACTTTGTGTTTGCATAAAACCTTCTGGCAACGCGTTAACGACCCAATTTTGCTGCGCGCTTTGCCCTACATCAATTATCGCTTCATCCAGCACCTGCTGCCGATATTGTGCGAATTGCTCCAGAGTAAAAGCAGGTGCAGGTGGCTCTGCTAGGTAATCCAGCGATACAAACATCATTTGCTCGATCACTCTTTTTTCTTGACCACCCTCTTTAACCACTAAATCACAACGTAATAACATGCCAGTCTCTTTATCAATCCAGTAGCGATAACCATAGCGATACTGATCTTTGGGAAAAAGCTCAACAACCAGTGCTGCACGACTTGCTATGCGGTCATCAGGCAAACGATTTAATGAATAAAGAAACTCTAGCTGATCAATGTTTTTCGGTAGCTGCGGATGAAATGAGCGTGTCTTTTCGGTATGACGTATGGTAACTAATTGCTGGTACGGGAAAACGGTGACGACCTGATTATTTTTCCTGAGTACCTTTTTTGGTTCGCCATTTAGCATCTCGATGCTTTCCCAAGCACCGTTCTCACCAATACCGTGAGCCACACGCCAAGTCGAAATATCATCACCCTTTCTGAGGATAAACGTACCCTGATAATTCTGATTACGGTCTGCATCCGACATGCGTTTTAACATATCGAATAAATGCAAATCGGTGGCGAAGCTATGACTGCTAGATAGGATGAAAAGTAAGGCGATTTTAATCAGACTTTCAGTAAAACCACCTATTTGAAAACCACACTGCCCTTCTGTCTCTCTGCGCCAGAATGAATACTTAAGAAGCCCCTGAACAAGCCTAATGATTTTTGGCTGGTTAACACTGCCGCTATTTTCGCCGAAGCTTACCGCTCCCAGCTCGCGCCCCTTATCTACATCCTTGTAGGCAAAGATCGCAGCAATAAAGTGACTATTACGGCTCATTTCGGCGAAAATAGCGACAGTTTTTTCTGCGCTCAAATTTTATTAGCTCAATCAGAGGCTCCTTAAACATCCATCCGCGAATATAGATAAACAATAGAGACATCTATTTTGACCAAGTTTATTGATTCGGCTCGAAACTAACGGCTCTTACATAAGGCATGCGACCCTGTAGCGCGTCTTGGGTAGCAAATTTCAGATGCTGATTGATTAATCGCTGGTCAATGTCGGTCACCTTACTATCTACTGGGCGGTTGCCTGTTTTATCTTCTACTGCCACTGTGACCACAGGCTGCTGCTCATGCTTAACCGCAACTGCCTGCTGTGGAGAGCCTGCTTCTTGCCCAGACAGGGCAGTCACCAGAACCACAGCAACGGTTGCAGCTACTGCCATACCGGCAACCGGCCGAAACCAGCCAGAAACATGAAAGATACCTGGTCGGTCAGAAGGTGGCGGTGATAAAGGCGCTGTTTTTGTTGCGCTAGCCTCATCAAAAATATTTTCATCAGCCAGCGCTCCACGTACCGCCTGACTCACGTCAATAAAAGAAGAACCACTCACCTCACCTCGCAGGGCATCGCCCATCATTTGATAACGCTGCGCTGTTTTTGCGTCATCAGATTCGGCGGATAAAGAAAATGACATCAACTCGTCGCGATGCATATCATTGTCTAGAAAGGCTGAGATTTTCTCTTTACGTTTATTCATGACGGTAACCATTGCAAAAGATTAATATTATTGTAACTAAAGGAGACTCTAATCCAGACTCATCCTTTATTCAGTGAGCACCCCACCCATGCCGCACACCCTGTGGTTGAGTAACTAAGCATTTCCAGTAGCAGCTAAAGGTAAACAACTAGCACCATGCTCGCAAACACATGCTCTCTGCTGTTGAAAACAATGCGTTTCACTTTGTACTAAGCACTGCACTTAATCACTGCGCTTGATCAAACAATCCTTAATTTGATACCTGATGACTACTTTCATCAAGTATCGGCGCCAGTTTGCTGTCAACAGCTTCACGAGCACGAAATATTCGTGACCTCACGGTGCCAATCGGACAGCCCATAACCGCAGCAATGTCCTCATAACTTAGACCTTCAATTTCTCGTAAAGTTATCGCTTCACGTAAGTCAGAAGGTAAATCGCCCATTGCCTGATGAATAGTGGCTTCAAGCTCAGCAGCCAGCGCTTCACGTTCAGGCGATGCAAATTCTTTTAACCATTCGCTGGCACCGTAGTCTTCTGCATCCTGCACATCAATACTGTTTGCCGGGCTTTTGCGCGACTGTGCAACAAGATGGTTTTTTGCGGTATTAATCGCAATACGATACAGCCATGTATAAAACGCACTCTCACCACGAAAATTTGGCAGTGCACGATACGCTTTTATAAAAGCTTCCTGCACCACATCCGGCACATCAGACTGGTTTCTTAAAAACCGAGAAACCAGTTTGGATAAACGTAACTGGTATTTCAGCACCAGTAAATCAAATGCTTTTTTATCGCCTGCCTGCACACGCAAGACCAGCGCCTGGTCTATCTCACGTTCACTCATCAACAGTTCTCTTTTTGGCGCATAATGTGGCTGTCACATTGTTCCAGCACCGTCAGCCTGCCCCACTGGTGTTCGGGAAGCATAAAAAAAACAGCTGGCACGGTTGACCACGGGCTTTTAGTGAGTGAAGAGTCACGCTGCATTGTGTGACAGACGATTACCATTGTAGTTCCTAGTGTTTTATAAGTTTTTGTATTTTGTATAATTTGAGTGCAAACTTACCTTATTTTAACGCAATCATAAAGCCTGATTATCAATATAAAAGCGCTTGCATGATTTTTCGCCCTATTAAATCGAGATTAAAGTGCTACGCGGGTGTAACGTTGAAGATATAAAGAATAAAATTGCATCACATGGAAGCGCTGCTTTTAAACCTAAGGGCACTAAAACCTAAGGGCGCTCAACCATATAATACCGCCCCATCAGCGAGTATAGCCAATTGCTATTCTCCCTGTACTACACCGCTTCAAAGTGAAATACAATGTATATTTACGCAGTAATGGTAGAACAAAATGTCAATTACACACCAACATGACGCACTGATTATAGGCGGTGGCGCTGCCGGTTTAAGCCTGGCACTGCGTATTGCAGACCGCTGTCGCGTTGCCATTATCACCAAAGGCCCGAGTAAAGACGGTAGCACCTATTTTGCACAGGGTGGATTGTCAGCGGTGTTGAGCAATGAAGATTCCTTTGCCTCTCATATTGCAGACACATTAAAAGTCGGCGGGACTTTATCCCGGCGGAAAACCGTTGAATTCACCATTGAACGTGGCCCGGAAAATATTCGCTGGCTGCAGGAGCTGGGCGTTCCCTTCAGTAGTGATATGGGTAGTGACATGGGTAACGACATGGGTAGCGGCACAAATAGCGAAACGGCTAATACAAAAAAACGTGAGTTACACTTAACCCGCGAAGGCGGGCATACTCACCGCCGCGTTGTCCATGCCGCCGATGCCACTGGCAAAGCCATGAGTAATACACTGGAGAACCACGCCCGACAGCATAACAACATTAGCTTTTATGAGCACCATATTGCCGTAGATTTAATTACTACTGAAAAACAGCAAGCGGATAACATGACCGCTTCCAGCACCAACAATGCCTGCATTGGTGCCTATGTACTAAATAAAAACAGCAACCACGTCGAAACCTTTCAGGCAAGGTTTGTGGTACTGGCCACTGGTGGTGCTAGCAAAGTTTATCTTTACACCAGCAACCCTGATGGCTCAACAGGTGATGGCATGGCAATGGCATGGCGCGCCGGTTGCAGCATTAGCAACATGGAGTTCAACCAGTTTCATCCAACTTGCCTGTATCACCCCGAAGCAAAATCGTTTCTTATCAGTGAAGCAGTACGTGGTGAAGGCGGCAAATTATTGCTGCCCAACGGCAAACGATTCATGCACAAATTTGATGACCGTGGCGAACTGGCACCCCGTGACATTGTGGCACGTGCCATCGACCATGAAATGAAACGGCTAGGCGCACCCTGCATTTATTTAGACATCAGTCACCGCTCCCCAGCGTTTATCGCCTCACACTTTCCAACGATACACCAGCGCTGCCTGCAATACGGTATCGACATCACCAAAGAACCCATTCCTGTGGTACCCGCGGCTCACTACACATGTGGCGGTATCAATACGGATTTACACGGCAGCACCGATATCAGCAACCTGTATGCTATCGGCGAAACCGCGCACACCGGTCTACACGGTGCTAATCGTCTTGCCAGTAATTCACTACTGGAATGCTTGGTTTTCGCCCACGCCAGCGCCAAGCATATCCTCGCCGCATTAAGCAAACCCTACCAGTACCAAGAAATTTCAAACTGGGATGAAAGCCGAGTCACTGATTCGGATGAAGAAGTTGTCATCTCACATAACTGGGACGAATTACGTCGATTCATGTGGGATTATGTCGGCATCGTCAGAACCAATAAGCGCCTGGAACGCGCTATGCATCGCGCCAGCTTACTGCAACAGGAAATTGACGAATATTATCGGCATTTTAGAATCAGCAATGACTTAATTGAGCTACGCAACTTAACATTGGTCGCACAATTGATTATCCGCAGCGCCATGTTACGCAAAGAAAGCCGTGGTCTGCATTTTTCCCTTGATTACCCGGTTGCTGACAGTTCTTCTGTTGCCAAAGATACCGTATTACAGCCGCAACATAAAGCCACCGCTGAACAGATAAAAATTATTAAATGAAAAACAAACAACACTATGTCACAAACAAACTACCTAATTGAACCCGATGAACTTGAGGCTTTACGAAGCCATGAGAACATCGTTATTGTTGACCTATGCAAAGCCAAACAATACGCACAGGCACATATTCCTGGCGCCCATTTTGTCCACTATGGCGACATCATAAAAATCGACAAACCTGTTATGGGACTTTTACCAGACAATGAAAATTTTTCTGCCTTACTATCGAGTTTAGGCATTACAAAGAAGTCGCTGATTGTTGCTTATGATGATGAAGGCGGTGGCTGTGCTTCACGTTTTGTCTGGACCTTGCATGTGTTTGGTCATGAAACCGCTGTCATTCTCAACGGTGGCTTACACAGCTGGGCAAATGAAGGCCATGCCTTAGACAATGTCACACCCGACAAACCTGAAGCCAGTGGCTACTCGCTGAAAAAGACCCACCACCACACCGCGACTCGCGCCTTCATCCAGACCCATTTACATGACAAAAAAGTCATCTTTCTTGATGCCCGTAGTCTCGCCGAATATAACGGCACAAAAAAATTTGCTAACAAAGCTGGGCACATACCCAGTGCGGTTCACTTTGAATGGACCGCAGCCATGGATCAAAATAATAACCTTCGCCGCCTGCCGGCTGAAGATATCCAGACTCAGCTTGATGCGCTGGGCATTACCAAAGACAAAGAAGTTGTCTGCTACTGCCAGTCACACCATCGCTCTGCCTATTCCTGGCTGATATTGAAATCACTAGGTTATGAGCATGTTCTGGGTTACCCTGGCTCCTGGTCTGAATGGGGCAACCACCCCGATACCAGCGCAGAAATACAGACAGCAAGGCATCAGCAATAATACCTGAACAGCAACGGCTGCTCAGGGCTGAATTTGGCAGGTATTAAGCTGTGCGTTTTTCAACTTAAGCCATCGTATCGAGTCACGACTATATGGTAAGAATGGTCTTTCGGTAATGTTTCAGTTCGTCAATCGAATCTTTGATATCATCCATCGCGAGGTGGCTGGACTCCTTGTCATAAACCATTTTCTTCTCCGGTGACCAGCGCAACGTCAGCTCCTTTAAGGTGCTGACATCAAGATTTCGATAATGAAAAAAGTCTTCCAGTCGCGGCATATAACGCGCCAGAAAACGCCTGTCCTGGCAAATGCTATTACCGCACATGGGTGATTTATGCACTGAGATATACTGCTTTAAGAATGCCAAGGTTAAATTTTCTGCGGTATCGATTGAGATCGCACTATTAAGCACACGGTCAGTCAAACCGGATTTGCCATGCTGATTGGTACACCATTCATCCATATTACTCATCACTTCTTTTGACTGATGCACCACAATGGAAGGCCCCTCATCCAGGATATTCAGGTTTTTATCGGTAATGATGGTGGCAATTTCGATAATAAGATCTGAATTAGGATCCAGCCCGGTCATTTCAAGGTCAATCCAGATTAAATTATCATCGTTTATTTTCGGCATAATCGTCTAAGTATCCTAAAGTTATTTAGCTTACAACGACTCACTAAGTCGTATAATTATCGTGCAACCACATTACTAACGCCTAACAGCGGTTAGCGCAATGCAAGAAAGGCGAGTTTACACCTGTCAATGCCCGTTTTCCAACACAGAAAAAAGCAAAGAGCAAATGCTCTGTCCTAGCAACCTTAGGCTTTATCGGCAAACTGGGCTGCTGCCGAACGTTAACACAGTTTGTTACAGAGACAATCAATGGTATATTGCTACAGAGCAACAAAGAATACTGACCATAACTGATAAAACAAAGAGTTTTTAATGAACGAGTTACACAGTTTCACCCTTTTATTCCTCGCCATGCTGCTGATATCAACCTTGATGCGGTTATACCTGTCTCATCGCCAGATACGCTTTGTTTCGCAGCACCGCGGCAAAGTGCCTGCATCATTCAGCGCTAATATTTCACTTGATGAACACCAAAAAGCCGCCGATTACACCACCGCCAAAGTGAAATTTGGTCGCTTACCTTTACTCTATGAGGTTGCATTACTCCTCATCTGGACACTCGGCGGCGGACTAAACTGGCTAGATCAAAACATTATCGCACTTGAACTCGGCCCTATCCTGACCGGTATCGCTGTCATTCTGCTTTATACTTTTATTTCATCGCTGCTAGAGCTGCCATTTTCGTTGTACAACACCTTTGTCATTGAAGAAAAATTTGGCTTTAATCGCACCACCATAAAAACTTTTTTTACTGACATGCTAAAAGGCAGCCTGTTAGGCTTGGCTATTGGTGTTCCCCTGCTGTATGTTATTTTATGGCTGATGCAACAGTCAGGCGATCAATGGTGGATTTACGCTTGGCTTGTTATCAGTGGCTTCAGCCTGTTTATGATGTGGGTTTACCCAACATTAATCGCGCCTATTTTTAATAAATTCGAACCTCTTGAAGAGGGTGAAACACGTGGTCGCATCACTGGTTTGTTAGAACGTTGTGGCTTTAGCAGTAACGGTATTTTTGTTATTGATGGCTCGAAACGCTCATCACATGGCAACGCTTATTTCTCTGGCTTTGGTCGTAACAAACGTATTGTTTTTTTCGATACCCTGTTAAAAATGTTAAACGATGACGAACTGGAAGCCGTGCTGGCACATGAACTGGGGCATTTCAAAAAGAAACATATTTTAAAAGGCATGGTTATCTCATTTACTACAACCTTAGTTGCGCTTGCGGTACTGGCATGGCTGATGAAAGCGGAGTGGTTTTATACCGCACTCGGCATTAATCAACCTTCCACCTACATGGCATTATTGCTGTTCACCCTGATTCTGCCCGTTTTTACTTTTGTTTTTCAGCCACTGACGAGCATCCTTTCACGTAAAAATGAATTTGAAGCCGATGCCTTTGCCGCACAGCAAACAGACGCAAAATATCTAATTCAAGCACTGGTAGGTTTGTACCGAGAAAATGCGAACACCCTAACCCCTGACCCTGTATATTCCGCTTTTTATGATTCTCACCCTCCCGCGCCGGTGAGAATTGCACGCTTGACGCTTGCGCGAAAATGAAGAACACACTGAGCTTGTTCCTGATAATCTCAGCATTCCCTGTCCCTAGGATAAATAATTTTGGAGAATAGCCATGAAAATAGCCAAAAAAACAACAGCCAAAACAATAGTTACTTATCTTTTCCTCATAGCAGCAACCAGCTTCACCACAAACCTCCTTGCCAGTGGCGGAGACATCACCAACCCCATTGCACATGGTGAAGAACAACATGAAAGTCACTGCGTAAAGTGTCACGGCAGTGAAGTTTACACCCGCGAAAATCGTTTTGTTAAATCCATTGAGGCATTAAGCAAACAGGTGACACGCTGTAGAGATAACCTTGATGTTCCTTGGTTTGATGAAGACACCGACGCCGTGGTGCAGTTTCTGAATAACAAACATTACCGTTTTTAAACTATTATGAAACCCGACACTGAATTAGCGGCTCAACAATGCAGCAACCTGTCTGCTGATGAGCCGGCACTCAAACAGGATGAAGTATCAGCCTATCTGCCACAGCTGGAGCCGCAGTGGCAGGCAGAAAAAAAACAAACAATCAGCTATACCTATACCTTTAAAAACTATTATCAGACCATGGCATTTGTTAATGTTGTGGCACAGATTGCCCACCAGCAAGACCACCACCCCGACTTGGCGGTCAGTTACAATCGCTGCACGGTAACCTATAGCACACATAGCGTTGGCGGCTTATCCATTAATGATTTTATCTGCGCGGCAAAAATCAATGCTGCACAGCATTTGTAAGCGCTCTTTATATGGCAAAACGCAAACTATCAAAACAACAACAACGCCGCATCGCTTCACTACAAACAGGTAAAATAAAAAACAGTTCGTTACAAAATAATAATGGCGAGCGAGAAGAAACCAGCACACAAACAGCTCGGGTCATCAGTCATCATGGGCGACAACTGTATGCTGAAACCGAATCACGGGAAAAAATAAAATGCAAAATAAGGCAGAATTTAGGCAATATCGCCTGCGGTGACTTTGTACTCATACAACAGGAAAAAGACACTGACGGTCAGACAAAAAATCATCACTGCGTGGTGGTCGCGGTAAAACAAAGAACAAACTTACTGGTGAAAACCGGTTTTGCCGACGCGATAAAACCCGTTGCCGCGAATATTGGTCAACTGGTTATTGTCACCGCGGTAAAACCTGAGCCTAAGCCTTACCTTATCGACCGATATTTAACCGCCGCTGAAAATCTTCCCGCCCAGGCGCTGATCATCATAAATAAAATTGATTTAGCTGATGAGGCAACAAAACGAAAGTGTGATGACATAACCACGTTATACCAAAACATCGGCTATCGCGTCATCCAGACCAGTATAGAAAAAAATATAGGGCTGGATAAAATTTCAGCCGCATTGAGCAATACCACCAGCATTCTGGTCGGCTTATCCGGTGTAGGTAAATCGTCTATCGTCAAAGCGATATTACCCGCAGAAGAAATCAAGATAGGTGAAGTCTCTAGCACCAGCGGTGAAGGCAAACACACCACCACCGTATCGGCTCTTTATCATCTAACAGACAATGGCATTATTATTGATTCACCCGGCGTGCGCGACTTCACCCCAATCAACAACAGCCTAAATGAAATCACCCACGGTTTTGTCGATGCCAGGAAATTTAACGGTGTCTGCAAGTTCACTAACTGCAGCCATACCAATGAACCTGAATGCGCGATGACACAGGCCGTCGCTAATGGTGAATTAAACCCGCAACGATTTAATAATTATTTGCGACTGCTGAGAGAGTTTAAAGAAAAGGCGTGACTTTCATGTTTTTTTATTTCGCCGGGCCTGGAAAAAACGCTGTAATAACGACTGGCTTGTTTGCGCCAGCACCCCTGACTCCACCTTAAAAATATGATTATGCTGATTCGCTGCCAGCAAATTAAATGCACCACCTAATGCGCCGGTGCGAGGCTCGGATGCACCATAAACAACCTTTGCAACACGCGCATGTATCATGGCGCCAACACACATCGAACACGGCTCTAATGTGACATAGATGGTGGTATCAACAAGGCGGTAGTTATTGAGTTTTATGCCCGCTTCACGCATTGCCATAATTTCAGCATGTGAAGTAGCATCACAGCTTAGGATTGGCTGGTTCCAGCCTTCGGCGATTAACTCACCCTCTTTGACAATAACCGCACCGACAGGCACCTCGCCGGCAGCCTCTGCTTTACGCGCTAGTTCCAGTGCTTTTTCCATCCATTGAATATCTGTGTCAATGTTCATAATAAGGTAAAGACGTTGCATGCAACGTCTTTAATTGTGCAGGATTTAAGTATTATTAATAATTAGAATAATTAGGGTTATTTCGATTAAATTTATCATTTTCCCAATTCTCAGGATTGTTGATAATATAAGATTGAATTTTTTCTAATGATTTCTCATCTCGAATAATGTGGTCATGGAATCGTGATTGCCAATCAAATTGCCATCCTAAACGATGTGCATGTTTTGATACAGCGCCTTTGTATGAACCAATAATGCGACCGATTGTTCCTGATTTTGGCGAAATATTGGACATCTGCGTAGAGACGTTGCATGCAACGTCTCTACCACCATCACCATCACCATCACCATCACCATCACCATCACCATCACCATCACCATC
>CAZMLD010000026.1:0-13222 GCA_964566975.1 uncultured Thiotrichaceae bacterium
CTCGTGCGGTACGTAATTTTGAAATTGATCGAATTATTAGCCATACCCGAGAGTCGCCAGCACAACTACAACGTATCTCTGTTGCTGTACTTGTTGATTATCGCAGCTCGGTAGATGCAGAAGGTGTGGTGACCAGAGCCGCACTAAACGAAAATGAAATACAGTTTATTACTTCACTGGTTAGAGAAGCGGTAGGGCTGAACGAAGCTCGTGGTGACACCATTAATGTAGTAAATACGGCGTTTAAATTACCAGAAGAAATTGAAGCAATGCCAGCACCACCTATCTGGGAGCAACCATGGGCGTTGAATCTGGCAAGACAGATACTCGGTGGGCTGGTGGTTTTATTTATTGCTTTTGGTGTGTTGCGGCCAATGTTAAAAAACCTGTCGGCACAGGCAGAAACCTCTGCGGCAGAGTTGGCGGCACTGCCAAATGGGGAAACCCTAGCTGGGCTGCCACCAGGTGAGGATATGCAACGCTTGCCAGGGGGGGAAGATCGTTTGACGCTGACCAATAATAGTCCATCTGATACACAGCAAATTAAGGATGTCGCCACCACCATGGTAAAGGAAGACCCTAAACGTGCCGCTTCGGTGTTGAATACCTGGGTTGCTGCTGATGGATAAGACATAACATGGAAGAAGATGCAAATATTGAAGACATGTCTGGCTCAGAACGTGCGGCTATTTTTATGATGAGCCTAGGTGAGCAGAGTGCTGCAGAAGTGTTAAAGCATATGTCACCGAATGACGTGCAAAAAATTGGTAGTGTCATGGCAACACTATCGAATGTGCCGAACGCAAAAGTAGATTCGGTGGTGAATGCTTTTGTTCTCTCGGCAAATTTGCAATCGGGTGTGGGCGTTGATTCTGATGAATACATCAGGAAAATGTTAATTAGTGCCTTGGGTGAGGAGAAGGCTGGCAGTGTTATTGACCGTATTCTGATCGGTAAAAATTCCAAAGGACTGGAGTCATTAAAATGGATGGATCCGCGAGCCGTCGCCGATGTGGTAAAAAATGAGCACCCTCAGATTATTGCCATTGTGCTTTCCTATCTGGACAGTGGTCATGCGGCTGAAATTTTGCAGCATTTACCCGATCGCGCACGTTCTGATGTTTTAATGCGGATTGCCACCCTTGAAGGCGTACCCCCTGCCGCATTGGTGGAGTTAAATGAAGTTTTAGAAAAGCAATTCTCTGGCAGCGGCAGTATGCAAAATTCAGGCGTTGGCGGGGTGAAGGTTGCCGCAGACATATTAAATTTTATGGATGGTGCATCGGAGACAGCGATTACCGAAGCGATTACCGAACACGATGAGGCGTTGGCGCAGGAAATACAAGACCAGATGTTTGTCTTCGAAAATCTACTTGAAATTGATAGCCGTGGCATTCAGGCAATTTTGCGTGACGTACAGTCCGAACAGCTCATCGTCGCTTTGAAAGGCGCTGATGATGAAATGAAAGAAAAGATATTTGGCAATATGTCATCTCGTGCCGCCGATATGATGCGAGAAGATCTTGAAGCCAAAGGACCAGTGCGATTAAAAGACGTAGAAGACGCACAAAAAGAAGTGTTATCAGTAGCGCAGCGTCTTGCTGAGTCAGGTGAGATATCCTTGGGTGGTAAGGCCGATGAAGAATATGTGTAGTAATACCTTGATTAAATCAATGCTCAGTTGTATGCGCCTGATTTCTTCATCGTTTGTTTTGCAATATGATGTTATTAACCGGATTAATAAGAAAACAATAGTGACTAATGTGCTGAGGACTGATGACAATGGCTAAAGTAATAGACTGCATATCACGTAAGGAGTGTAAGCCATGGCGTGCACCTGAATTTAATGTGGTTGAAGAGACGGTTTTTGATTACAAACTAAGCGACCCTGAAAAGTTAAATCACCATAGCCAGTTGCATCAGATTCGTCAGCAAGCCTATGAAAAAAGTTATGCAAAAGGCTATATGGAAGGGCTTACGCAAGGACAGAAAGAAGTCAACACGCAGCTTGAATATTTGGCATCCATCATGGCAACCTTAGCCATGCCGCTTCCCGATTTTGATGAACAACTGGTGGACGAAATGGTGCAGTTGAGTATGTCAGCCGTTAAGCATCTGGTCAGGCGTGAATTAAAAACCGCACCCGATGAAATTGTTGCGGTTATTAAAGAAGCAATCAGTTTATTGCCAACCACATCGGCAGGTGTAACACTTGAATTACACCCTGATGATGCCACCCTAGTACGACAGGCGCTAATTAACCCTGATGAACAATCCAGCTGGAAAATTAAAACCGACCCATTTTTAAGCAGAGGCGGTTGCCGCATCTCTACCAGCTCATCGCGTATTGATGCCACCATTGAAACACGACTGAATGCAGTGGTGGCTTCTGTTCTCGGTGATGAGCGGGCACAGGATGCGACAGATGCAAGCTGAGAAAACGACCGCGCCGCAAGATAGATACCGCCGAAGTTCAATATGGTGCGAGATATTGCAGAAGTATAAATCACGCGCCCAGCATGAAATTCCACTCATTGTTGAGGGCAAGCTAGACCGGATGGTTGGACTAACCCTGGAAACCATAGGTTGTCATGCCGCTGTCGGCGCACGTTGTCTGGTGTCATCGTTAGACGGTTATATTGAAGCTGAAGTGGTGGGCTTTTCAGGTGAGCGCCTCTATTTAATGCCTACCGGTGAAATCAACGGACTTATGCCAGATGCAGGGGTGATACCTGGCAAAGGTTTGTATGAAGCCAAAGTAGGTGATGCGCTACTTGGTCGAGTAATCGATTCGGCAGGCAAGCCGCTGGATGGAAAAGGCCCGATTAGCTGCAATAAAAGTTTACCGCTGGCGGGAAAACGAAGCAACCCTTTAGCGCGGTGGGCAATTAATGAACCGCTGGATGTTGGCGTAACCGCAATAAACGCATTATTAACCGTTGGGCGGGGGCAGCGCATGGGCTTATTCGCTGGCAGTGGTGTGGGTAAAAGTGTTCTGCTTGGTATGATGACGCGGTTTACCAAAGCCGATGTGGTTGTTGTGGGTTTAATTGGTGAACGTGGTAGAGAGGTGAAAGATTTTGTCGATAAAATTTTAGGTGAGCAAGGTATGCAACGCGCAGTGGTGGTCGCTAGTCCGGCAGACAGTCCACCACTAATGCGAATGCACGGTGCCTGGCTGGCGACCACGGTGGCAGAATATTTTCGTGATAAAGGGCTAAATGTTTTATTACTGATGGATTCACTTACGCGCTTTGCCCAGGCGCAACGTGAAATAGCACTAGCCATTGGTGAACCGCCAGCAACCAAAGGTTATCCGCCGTCAGTTTTTGCCAAACTGCCACAATTAGTTGAAAGAGCAGGAAACAATGGTGAAAATGGCGGGTCGATTACCGCTTTTTATACCGTGCTTGCTGAAGGGGATGATAGCAATGATCCCATCGTTGATTCTGCACGGGCAGTCCTTGATGGGCATATCATGTTATCCAGAGACATCGCTGAATCAGGACATTATCCCGCGATTGATATCGAAGCATCAGTCAGTCGTGTGATGGGCGATGTGGTTAATAAAGAACACAAACAGGCAGCAATGCGATTTAAACAGCTGCATTCAATCTACAAAAGAAATCAGGATTTGATTAGTGTTGGTGCTTACCAAGCGGGGAGTGATTCGGCGATTGATGAAGCTATTGAATTCAATCATGCATTCATGCAGTTTTTACAACAGGATTCCAATGAATCCTTTTCCTACCACGACAGTATTAATGAGCTAATGCGACTGGTAGCAGAGCGACAATAATGCACCAGATATTACAGCAACTAAAAGAAATTCGAAGCCTGGTGAGTCAGGCAAAACGTGAAGAGACTCGCGCGAGGAATGATATGTACAGCTGTGAGCAGCTGGCAAAACGTCAGCAATCTCAACTGGATGAATGTTTAAACTATAAAGAAGAGTCGGTAACTGGCTTAATGTCGGCAAAAGAGTCTGGATTGACACCGATGCAGGTACGTGAATGCAAGTTACTGCTGAAATATCTGGATTCTGTTTTAGAAACCAGGCAATACAAGGCTGACATTAGCCAAGAAAATTATGAGAGCGCACGTCATGTGTGGCAGGAAAAACACAGTCACCTGAAAAAATTAAAGTTGGAGATGCAGCAACTGGAAGAAGAAAATAGCGAGCGCATGATTGATGATATAAAACCAGCGTATGCTAAAACGTATCGAACTTATAGTAGATAACAGTCTCGTAATCCTTAGCTGAACATAAACCTAAAAAAATCAGTTGAACCTACTGCGGATGCCTAATGCACTGAACCTTAACAACTTTATAGCTTATATTGAACTCACCGTATGGGTGATACGATTTCCTCCAATATAACCTGTAAAGTCATTAATCTTCAGCACCTTAGTCACCCTCGCTACGATTCAACTGATTTTTTTAGGATAAAACAACTAACAATATAGGTCGTAATGCAAAGTTCAAAAAAATTAAAACCTGTTGCCAACTTAGCAATGCTTAACGAACGTAATGCTGCGCGAGCGCATGGCACTGTTCTTCGCGACCTGCAAAAGCAGGAAAACCAGCTGAATGAATTAATAAACTACCGAGACCAGTATTTAAATGCTTTTAAAGCAGCAGGCGAGTCAGGCCTGTCTGCCGTACAGATGCAGGATTACAGAATATTTATACAACGATTAGATAATGCCATACGTCAACAACAACAAAATGTAACCAGTGGCCGACAAAATACCCAGACCAGCCAGGCGCAGTGGATGACGAAACGCAACAAAAGTAGCATGATAAATAAAGTTATTGAAAACAGGCAGAAACTTGAAAATAAACAGGCTGAAAAACGCGAGCAAAGAGAGTTAGAGGATCAACCCTTTAAAATGAATCAATAAAAATAGAATCATTCAACTAATTTTTTTGACAAAGCTGTCAATCGGCTGGCAGTGCTGATTGGCTTGGTGGATGTTAACTTTTAGACTGGCATGGGTCTTGCTTTTATAATCTGTAAATGTATCTGTAATACAAACAGCAAAAGCAGGAATAACATGACAACGACTATAAATTCGGTCACAACCGAGGTATTAAATTCTGCCATAACGAGCGCCTCGCAGGCAGCAAAGCCCGCTACTGCAGGGTCAAATGCTGCAGGCAACGAAGAGTTGAAAGCCAATGATGACTCTTTTCTATCATCACTGTTAAAACTTAACGGTGACACTACTGAAACGACAGAATCAGTTACTCCGCTAACAGAAGGCAATATTTTGCCTGAAGCGGTAAAATCGGCTGAAAATACGCTAGTAGACGGCAATCAGTTGCCGTCACCTGAGCTCATACAGGGATTAAATACACCGCTGTCAATACTACAAACTAATCAACATGCGCCGATCACCCCGCTAAGCAGCACAGCTGAACAACCATTAGCGCTAAATATTGGTTTAAAAGATAGCGTTATCAAAACGGCTGCGGAGGGAAATCTGTTATCCACTTCAATACGCCAGTTACTGCCGTCCGATGCGAAAGTAACGGGGCAACATGTGTTAGTAAATTCTACCGGCATTAAAGCGACAGCAGGCGGCACTGTTACTGCACAGCTTGATGCACCGTTGCTCAATGCAGACGGTGTCATTATCGCCAGCCAAAAGATGCCAGCACCAGTGCCGATAATTTTGGGGCAATTACCCGCTATGACAGCACAACAAGCCCTAGCCGCACAATCACTTGCCGTGGTTGATGCCCAGATGGCCTTATTACAGCAAACCAGCAGTGCGTCAGCAGAAAATGCTAGTAGTCTGTTATCTCCCACGGTGAGTCCCTCTGCTGCCAGCGCGACCACAACGGGTCTCAGCAGTTTGACAAGCTTGCCGCCATTAAGCATCGCGGAACGTTTCGGTCAGCCTGCTTGGGCGCAGGGGATGAGCAAACAAATTGTCTGGATGGCAGGGCAAAATATTAACCGTGCAGAAATTCGCTTGAACCCTGCTCATCTGGGGCCGATAGAGGTACGCATAGACATTCGAGATGAACTTATTAACGTTGCCCTGAGTAGTCGCCATGCTGTAGTCAGGGAAGCCATGGAAACGGCCTTACCAAGGTTGCGTGAAATGTTGGATGACAATGGTATGAACCTGGCTGATGCTGATATTTCACAGCAGTCATTTGCTGAGCAGCGAGAGCAAAATACCGAAAACAGAGCAGGTGTTAACATGACCAACAGTTTTGGAAGTAATGATTTTATTCATTCTGATGAAACGATACTGCACCAGACTAAAGTAACGACCACACTAGTTGATTACTACATTTAACAGGGTCTATGCCATATTTAGTGGACTTTATTATTGTGACCAAAGAATTATCCTTCCCGTCATTCCTGCATGTTTTAGCAGGAATCTACTCTTCAGACAATAGATTCCCGCTAAAAACATGCGGGAATGACGGGGTAAGTAACTTTGGTATTTCTGACTTACAATAAAAATGCCACTCAATATGGCATAGACCCATTTAACGGTTAATTTCAGATTTAGAATGGCTTTATAAGCCAGCTTCTGTCTGTCGTTTGAAATAACGCGACGCGCTTTTTTCGATCGCCGTTAATTGACTTATTATGTGCGTTCTTTCCATGTTTGCGGGTTACGTCGTGCATGTAGAACGGCTAATACGGTGACGCTTTTTTTGCCATCGATATAGAAAATTCCAAAAGGAAAGCGGTGTATTAGTGTGCGTCGAATGTCTTTATGTACGATTGCATAGATTAGAGGTGTACGTGATATTCTAGATATGGAATCCTCTATACAGAGAAGGAAGCTTTCACCTAGTCCCTTTCTTTGTAATTCGTACCATTGGTAAGCATCTTTAATGTCTGCTTCTGCATCAGCTAGTATTACTACAGGTTTGTTACTCATGCATTAGAAATACGATTTCTAACATTTTGCCATGAATCACCAGAGTCTTGCTCTAGCGAGTATTTTGCTAAGCGTTTATCGAGAATGTTTTTTTGTTCTTCAGTAATAGGGAATAGCTGTTCATTTGATGCCACACTGTCCCATAAATCTTCAGCTAATAATATTTTTTCTGAATTGGTAAGCTCTTGTAAATTCATTAGTTTTTCCTTACTTTTAAAACTGACATCTATATTTTAGCTGATTTATGGAGATTAAAGTAAGTATACAATTAGTTTAAGTTTATCAAGCACATAACAGTTCTATATTAAGCTTGATGAATCTTTAATCCCGTATCTCTCGTCAACAGATGCTAGCCGTTACACGTTCAAACGTAGCAGCAGCTGTTGCAAAAATCTTATTTTAGCCCTGATTCCTTCCTTCCCAGATTCGTCCATAGTGCGTTATCCCGTTTGAAACACTAGACAGAATTCTGTCGCATTCCATAGAAATCTTTGTCAAAAAATCATCACCGAATAATTAGAACATGTAAGCCATTGATATTTATTGTTATATTATAAAATAATGATTGGCATGTCTTTTGCTACAAGTCTATGTAAGTAACTATAAACTTTTAAAGAAGGCAATAAATATGGCTAGTGAAGATAAGGAAGACAGCACTGAAAAGAAGGCAGGCGGTTCATCGACAGTAAAAATAATCATCATTGCTATTTTAGCAACCGTTTTAATCGGTGGCGGTCTGGTTGGTGCAACATTATATTTTACCGGTGCTTTACAGCCAGAGGAAAATACAGATGTTGAGGGTGAAGAGGGTGAAGGTGGTGCTGAGGTTGAAGAAGAACCGCAGGAGCCACAGGGTCCGCCTATATATCAGCGGGTCGATCCTAAATTTGTGGTCAGTTTTCGCGATCAACGCCACGCCAGATTTATGCAGTTTTCATTACAGGTTATGGCACGTGAGGAAGATGTTATTCAGAAAATCACTGATCACATGCCGGCTATACGAAGTAGTTTGATCATGTTGTTTGACATTCAGGATCAAACAGAAATGGCGACTCGTGAAGGCAAGCAGGCCTTGTTAGACAAGGTGGTGATTGATATTAATGAAACCTTGAAAGAAGTATACCGTTTGGATGAGCTGGAATATGCTATTGAAGAGGCCTATTTTACTGAGTTTGTTATTCAGTAGAGGACACGAATGTGAATGATGTTTTATCACAAGATGAAATTGATGCCTTATTAAATGGTGTCGATAGTGGTGATGTGGATACCGAAGCCGATGACCTCGTCGCGGATGGTGAAGCAGCCTCGTATGAATTAGGTAGTCAGGATCGTATTATTCGCGGTCGTATGCCGACGCTGGATATGATTAATGAACGCTTTGCCAGGCATTTACGAATAAGCATGTACAACATGTTACGCAGAACAATAGAAGTCACCGTCGTTGGCGTTAGCATGGTTAAGTTTTCAGAATATGTTCGTGGTTTGTTTATGCCCACCAGTCTAAATCTGGTCAGTATTAACCCTTTACGTGGTACTGGACTATTCGTGATTGATCCTAATCTTGTTTTTGCCACAGTCGATAATTTTTTTGGTGGTGATGGTCGATATCACACACGGATTGAAGGTCGTGAATTTACCCCAACTGAAAATCGTGTGGTGCAAATATTGCTCAACCTGTTATTTGCAGACCTGTCGAAATCCTGGGAACCGGTGTTGAAACTGGATTACAAATTTATTAACTCAGAGATTAATCCACAATTTGCCAATATTGTCAGCCCGACAGAAGTTGTGGTGGTACAGAAATTCAAAATGGAGCTTGAGGGCGGTGGTGGTGAGTTTCATGTGGTTATGCCTTATTCAATGCTAGAGCCGATTCGAGAATCACTTGATGCGGGTATGCAAAGTGACCAGGCACACACAGACAGCCGTTGGACTGGTTCTTTAAAAGAAGAATTAAAACAGGCGGTAGTCGAAATTGATAGTACCTTGTGCCAGATAAAAATGACCATTGCTGAAGTGTTAAATCTTAGTGAAGGTGACGTTATTCCGATTGACATGCCAGATTTAGTGACCGTTAGAGCACAAAAAATACCGATATTTAAAGGCACACTAGGAAACTCGAATGGCAAGAATGCGGTGCAGTATGTCACCCCGATTACAAGACCTGAATACATGAATGAATAACAGATATGCGGATTAGGAAATAAATTATGAGCGACGAAACAACAGATACACCAAATGCAGACGGTGCAGATGACTGGGCAGCGGCAATGGCAGAACAGATTGAACCTGAACAATCACCTGCATCCGCCGAACAAGCTGCGACGACCCCGGAAAAAACGGACGATTATGAACGCGCTGCATTCAAAGACTTAAACAGTAATACAAACCAGTTGACCACCGGTGAAACCAATCTGGATGTCATTCTTGATATTCCAGTCACATTATCGATGGAAATAGGCCGCACTGAATTGCCGATACACAATTTATTACAGCTTAACCAGGGTTCAGTTGTTGAGTTAGATCGACTTGCCGGCGAACCACTGGATGTGCTGGTGAACGGAACACTAATTGCACATGGTGAAGTGGTGGTGGTGAATGAAAAATTTGGCATTCGATTAACCGATGTTATCAGTCCTGCTGAACGTGTAAAGAATTTAAAGTAAGCAGTGATAAATACATGAAACACCTAAACAACAAATTTTACATTGTTAGTGCCGTTATTATTTTAATGCCGTCAACGATTTTTGCTAGCGATGAAAGTACTGCTACGGTAATAAATACCGGTCCAATTAACGCAGACAACATGATGCAACTGGTTATCGGTTTAATGATCGTGCTGGCATGTATTGTTGTTCTGGCCTGGATAGCAAAACGCATGAACCATTTACAATCTTCAACCGGCGGCATGTTAAAAATAATTGGCGGCCTAAATATAGGTACCAAGGAAAAAATTGTTTTACTACAGGTGGGCTCAGAGCAGATATTAATTGGTGTGACTCAGAGTAATATTAGCAAGCTTCATTTACTGAAAACGCCGATTGAAAATGATGATGCCAATACTAAGGCACAGAAAAATTTCTCTCATCGTTTGGCTGAAAAAATGGATTTATCAAAAAAATTCGGTTTCAGTGACGCTACCAAGAATGGTGCTACCAAGGAAGAAAAAAATAATGTTTAAAACGGGACAAGGTCTGTCGACAACATCGATACCATGGCGCTTGTTGTTCTTGATTGGCCTGTTTTTTCTACCCATGACGAGTGCGTGGGCAACGCAGGGAATCACCGCCTTTACCATGACACCGACGGATGATGGTGGCGAAACGTATTCCGTAACCATCCAGATTCTGGCGCTAATGACCGTGCTCAGCTTATTGCCTGCTGCACTGATTATGACAACATCATTTGCTCGTATTATTATTGTGCTGTCTATTTTGCGTCAAGCATTAGGTACCGCTCAAACACCGTCAAACCAGATTCTTATCGGCTTAGCATTGTTTTTAACATTTTTTATTATGGCTCCGGTGTTCAATGCAGCGTACACAGCAGGAGTAGAACCCTATCTCAACGATGAAATGAGCTCTGAAGTGGCCTTTAAAAAAGCCGCTGAACCTTTTCATGAATTCATGCTTAACCAGACTCGTGAAGCCGACCTTATGATGTTTGCTGAAATCGGTGGTTACGGACTGCTTGATCCAGATGAAAAAGTACCGTTTTCATTATTGCTTCCGGCTTTTGTTACCAGTGAATTAAAAACTGCCTTTCAAATTGGTTTTCTTATTTTTATCCCTTTTCTGATTATCGATATTGTTGTTGCCAGTATATTAATGTCCATGGGTATGATGATGTTGTCACCGATGATGATTTCACTGCCCTTTAAACTCATGTTGTTTGTATTAATTGATGGCTGGTCATTAATAATGGGAACCCTGGCATCCAGTTTTTATGTTTAGCAATACTTTTTTAATAGTTGTAAATAATGGCTTCATGAGATTTAGCTATTGCCATGATTGCTACCAGATGATTAACAATGTCGACGCTCACAATAACGACAAAAATAAAAATGATGTAAGTGACAGGAGAACAAAATGACCCCAGAAATGGTACTCGATGTTGGACGTGAAGCGGTATATGTAATGGCATTAGTTTCCGGTCCATTGTTGCTATCGGCACTGGCGACTGGTCTTTTTGTTGGCATGATCCAGGCGGCAACACAAATTCAGGAGATGACGTTAACCTTTATTCCCAAATTAATTGTGATGGCGATTTCTCTCATCGTTGCGGGTCATTGGATGATAACCGTACTGACTGATTTTAGTACAAACTTAATTCTGAGTATTCCCGATCTAATAAATTAAATCGAATGACTGGCGGAATAAACTAATGCACTTTACTGGTGATGAAATGACCACCTGGGTAGCGTCACTGATGTGGCCAGTGATGCGCATCGGTGCCATGTTTGCTGCGGCGCCGATATTTTCTGCCCGCAGTGTGCCGGTACGAATTCGCGTACTGCTTTCTTTCATCATCGCATGGATGTTAATTCCTGTTATTCCAGCACCACCTGAAGTGGATTTGATTAGTGCAGAAGCGGTGATTATTGGTATTAACCAGGTTCTCATTGGTGTGGGTATGGGGTTTATTCTACAGCTAGTATTTGCCGCGTTTGTTATTGCGGGAATGAGTATTGCCATGTCAATGGGGCTTGGTTTTGCTTTAATGGTAGACCCTAATGGTATGCAGGTTCCTGTTATAAGTCAGGCATTACTCATCATGGCAACCTTGGTGTTTTTGTCGCTAAACGGCCATCTATTGTTAATTCAAATGCTGGCAAACAGTTTTCATATTCTTCCGGTTGGCATGTTCACGCCCTCGCGTGATGGTTTCTGGCAAATAGCCCACTGGGGAACCGATATGTTTGCTGGTGCGGTGTTGGTTGCTTTACCTGCGGTTGCCACTTTACTACTGGTCAATCTCGCCTTTGGTGTCACTACAAAAGCAGCACCGCAGTTAAATATATTTGCGGTTGGTTTTCCTCTAATGATAATGATTGGCTTGGTATTTCTCATTCTTATCCTACCGACCATCACCGACCACCTTAGCCGTTTAATGTTTGAAGCGTTCGATTTAATGGAACGATACCTGGCCTCGGCCTGATTCTTCAGGAACAGACATGGCAGAGGAAACTGGACAGGAACGCAGCGAAGAACCCACGCCAAAACGTATACAAGAATCGCGTGATAAGGGCCAGGTTCCACGATCAAAAGAACTGAACAGCATGGCATTATTACTGGCCGCCAGTGGTGGCTTTTTTCTGTTGGGTGAAAAAATGCTACTCGGACTCAGTGAACTATTTATTCATGGCTTACATATAAAAAATATTAAGCAAATGGACAACAGCATCATGATAGAAAAAATAGGTGGCGCACTGTTTGACAGTATCGTCATTATGGCTCCTATGCTGGCATTGCTGATTGTTATTACCTTACTAACGCCCTTGGCTCTGGGTGGCTGGTCATTTAGCATGAAAGCGATCAGTTTTAAATTTGAAAAAATTGACCCGATTAAAGGTATCGGGCGTATTTTTTCCATAAAAGGGTTGATGGAATTTTTCAAAGTTCTTGCCAAATTTTTTCTCATCACCATAGTGTCAGGGATGCTTCTCTGGCTGTTAATTGAGGAAATTATGGGTCTGTCTGGTGAACCATTAGATGTTGCTCTTGCTCATGTTGCCCGATTATGTGCGTGGATGCTGCTGGCGAGTAGCAGCATCCTTATTATTATTGCGTTGCTTGATGTGCCGTTTCAATTATGGCAGCACAATAAAGAGCTGAAAATGACATTGCAGGAAGTGAAAGATGAAAACAAGGAAACTGAGGGCCAGCCTGAAGTAAAAGCACGGATACGCACATTGCAATACGAAATGTCAAATCGCCGTATGATGGATGCGGTACCTGATGCCGATGTAATCGTCACCAACCCAACGCATTATGCGATTGCACTACGTTACGACCAGAGCAATATGCAAGCACCGATTGTTGTTGCCAAAGGTGCAGACTACATGGCTTTGCAAATCCGTAGCGTTGCCGAAAAGCATAACGTAACCATAGTTTCCGCACCCCCTCTGGCACGAGCATTGTATGCCAGTGCCGAGTTAGATCAAGAAATTCCCGCTGGATTATACGTGGCGGTGGCGACCATTATTTCTTATGTGTTTGCATTAAAAGTGTCGACATTAAATGGTGGGCTGGCACCGGAAGAACCCAAAGATTTACCCATACCTGATGAGCTAAATGATTTGATTTAACCT